>JBFRWO010000119.1:0-5527 GCA_051439625.1 Crocosphaera sp.
ACCCCCCCGCAGCTATGCGTTACACAGAATGTCGGCTGCAAGCTTTATCAACCAACGCCCTACTTAGGGATATTGAAGCAGATACCGTCGACTTTGCCGATAACTTCGATGGATCGCAACAAGAACCGATCGTTTTACCAGCAAGAATACCGCAACTTCTCCTCAACGGTTCCTCCGGTATCGCTGTAGGAATGGCCACCAATATTCCTCCTCATAACCTGGGAGAATTAATCGACGGAACCATCGCCCTCATTCATAACCCAGAATTAACAGAAAAAGAACTAATTAAAATCATCCCCGGCCCCGACTTTCCCACCGGCGGACAAATACTAGGTCGCTCAGGTATCCACGACGCTTACCTCAGTGGACGGGGTTCCATTACCATGCGCGGTGTAGCGGAAATAGAAACCATCGAACAACGAGGCAGGCCCGACAAAGAAGCCATTATTATCACCGAACTACCCTATCAAACCAACAAAGCAGGTTTAATTGAACGCATCGCCGACTTAGTTAACGATAAACGCATCGATGGCATTTCTGATATTCGGGATGAAAGCGATCGCGACGGAATGCGAGTGGTGATTGAACTGAAACGGGACGCTTATCCCAGAGTTGTCCTCAATAATATCTATAAACAAACCCCCGTCCAAGGGAATTTTGGGGCGAATATGTTAGCTTTGGTCAACGGTGAACCCCAACTGCTGACAATAAAAGACTTTTTACAAGTTTTCTTAGAATTTCGCGTCGAAACTATCACCCGTCGCACCCAATACGAACTACGGAAAGCAGAAGAAAGGGATCACCTCTTACAAGGGTTACTGATCGCCCTCGATAACCTCGATGCCGTAATTCAACTCATTCGGGGGGCTGCTGATACCACCACCGCTAAACAAGAATTAGTAGAACAGTTCGGACTCTCTGTTGTGCAAGCAGACGCTATCCTCCAAATGCAGCTACGTCGCTTAACCGCCCTAGAAGCTGAAAAAATACACGCCGAACACGAAGAATTACAGCTAAAAATTGCCGATTTAAAAGATATTTTAGCGCGACGGGAACGTATTGAGGCGATTATCGAAGAAGAATTAACCCAGATCAAAACCATCCATGCTACTCCAAGACGCACCGAAATAGTTCATGATGACGGAGAAATAGTCGATACTGACCTCATTGCTAACGGACAAGCCATTATCCTCCTCACAGAACAAGGTTACATCAAACGGATGCCCGTAAGTACCTTTGAGGCGCAACAAAGGGCTACTAGAGGTAAAGCAGCAGCCAAAATTAAAGAGGATGATGTAGTAGAACACTTTTTAACCTGTTGCGACCACGATCAAGTCCTCTTTTTCAGCGATCGCGGGGTGGTCTATGCGGTCAATGCTTATCAGATACCGGCAGCTTCTCGAACAGCGCGAGGCATACCTATTGTCCAGATGTTACCCATTCCCAAAGATGAGAAAATTACCTCCATTGTTGCCGTTAGTGAGTTTAGTGACGATGTATTCTTAGTAATGTTGACTCGCAACGGTTACATCAAAAAAACCGCCCTCTCTGCCTTTAGTAATATTAGAACTAATGGACTAATTGCCATTTCCCTTGGAGACGGAGATCAACTGCGATGGGTGAGACTTACAAGAGAAGAAGATCGTATTATTTTGGGAACCAGTAACGGGATGTCCATTCATTTTCAAGCTGATAACCAACAACTGCGACCTCTGGGACGGGCAACTAGAGGGGTTAAAGCCATGAAACTCAAAAAAGGTGATGAGTTGATTAGTATGGATATATTGACGGCTCAAGTTACCGCAGGAATGGCAGATACAGGGGAAGATGAAGAGATTGTAGATAATGAGAATGAAGAGTTAACGGAAGCAGAAACCTCTGCTGGACCTTGGATCTTAGCCATTACTAATGGAGGTTATGGGAAACGGGTTCCTATTTCCCAGTTTCGCCTACAAAAACGCGCTGGAATGGGAGTCCGGGCGATTAAGTTTAAATCAGACAGCGACTCTTTAGCTTCCCTCCGTGTAGTCAATGCAGAGGACGAATTAATGATTGTTTCCAACCGAGGGATTATTATTCGTCAAGCGGTAGATGCTATTTCTATGCAGTCTCGCGCTGCTACTGGGGTTCGGGTGCAACGGTTGGATAGTGAAGATGCGATCGCAGCAGTTGCTTTGGTTCCTCCGGCACCAGAAACGGAAGGAGAAGAGGAAGCAGAAGAAACCGTTGAAGAGTAACATGGTGAAAATTGCTGAAAACCCAGTTAATGCAGGTGTTTTAGGGGTTATTATCGGGGATGCTTTAGGGCTTCCCGTACAATTTGAACCACGATCATACCGCGATCGCAAACCTGTAACTGAGATGTTTGGTTATGGTGTGTTTAATGTTCCACCGGGGAGTTGGTCTGATGATTCTTCTTTGACCTTATGTTTAGTGGATGCTTTAACCAAGGTATCGCCAACCGAACCGGAACCCCTTTTAAAACAAATTAGTCAGAACTTTTGTCAGTGGTTAAAAGAGGGGTATTTAACCCCTTTTGGCTACGCTTATGATGTGGGAGGAACTACAGAACAAGCGATCGGTAACTTATCGCGAGGAAGTTCCCCTTTAGACTCAGGTGAAACAGGAGAAAGGAGTAATGGGAATGGTAGTTTAATGAGAATTTTACCTCTTGCTTTTTGTTATCAAAAACTCAGTTTGGAAGAGTTAATTATATTAACCCATCAAGTGGGAAGTATTACTCACGGTCATCAACGGTCTAATATTGCCTGTGGTATTTATATAATTATGGCCGTTGAACTATTACAGGGAAAAACACCACAAGAAGCTTATAAAAATGCTATTCTTATCGTTAACCAACATTATCAAGATGAAATATATTCCTCAGAATTGAAATATTTTCAACGAATTTTACGCGGAAATATTGAGACAGTATCTAGGGATGAAATTAGTTCCAGTGGTTATGTTGTGCATAGTTTGGAAGCAGCTTTATGGTGTTTATTAACCACAGATAATTACCGTGATGCTGTTTTAAAAGCGGTTAATCTGGGAGATGATACAGATACCGTTGCCGCCATTACAGGGGGCTTAGCAGGTATTTTTTATGGTGTACAGGAGATTCCTAAGCATTGGTTAGAACAAATTCCAAAAATTGATGAAATTATTAATTTAATAGAAGATTTTTCAAATTCTCTAGGTTTGTTTAATTAAAAAGTAAAATCATTATGAATCAAAACCAACTTTATGAAAGGTTAGGAATTAAACCTTTAATTTTATATTTTCAGCTTGGTGTTTGGCAAAGACTCACTTCTAATTTTTTATTTATGTAATTTTTCAATATTTTTTTATTCACTTCTTATTATAAAATAAGGATATTCTCAGCATATTTTAAGATTCTATAGTTAGTTTTGTAGATGAGTTTATCTATATTCATTCAAGAAAAAAGTGAGGAAATTTTGACATGAATCTGAAATTACTCCCGATAAAAATTCATCCTGCTATCATGCTATTGACAGGGGGATGTCTCTTAACTCTTTCTTCTGCTGCTGAGGCATTAACCCTAAAAATTACTGTCGAAAGCCTTACTCCGACTAATGGAACTCTTTTAACTCCTGTTTGGTTTGGTTTTCATGATGGAGGTTTTGATATTTATGATCGAGATGTATCGTTAGACCTTTTTCCAGGGGTGGAAGCTTTAGTTGAAGATGGTAATAATGGTCCAATTTCTACTGAATTTAGTAATGTAGGTGCAGGTATTGTTCAAGGATCTATTGTAGGACTAGAAGGAGATGCTCCTGGACCCATTGATCCAGGTGAGATAGCACATTCTATAGTCAATGTTGACCCAAATTTAGCTAGCAGTACCTATTTTAGCTATGCATCTATGATTATTCCTAGTAATGATGCCTTTGTAGCTAATGGAGACCCTCTAGCTCATCGTATTTTTAGTGATTCTGGTGAATTTATTGGTGCTGACTTTTTGATTCTTGGCTCTCAAGTTCTTGATGGTGGAACAGAAGTTAATGATGAATTACCTGCTAATACAGCATTTTTCGGACAACAAACTCCTAACACTGGTGTTGATGAAAATGGTTTTGTTACCCTTCACCCTGGTTTCAACGCATTAGGAACTGGTGGAATTTTAGATGATCCTCAATTTGCTAATGCAGACTTTACTGCTTCTAATTATCAAGTTGCTCGAATTCGTATAGAACGAGTTCCTGAACCTAGCACTACTATTCCTTTAGTTGTCGTTTTAGGAGGAGCATTTCTCAAAGCCCGTGGGAAACAGACTTCTTCAGAAAATTAACAGTAATTAAACCCTCCATCAAAAAATAAAAAGCCGTTCACCGAATTATTTAATTAATAATTATTAATTAAATAATTCAGGTGGAGATTCCTCGTCCTTCGGAATGACAGTTATATGTACTAAATAATTTTTGTACAGGTATAATTTTATTTTTCAATAGCTAGTTTTCCTTGAAGAAAATCAATAAATTGTCTAGCAGTTCTTCCCGATCTGCCGTTATGTTGAGTTGCCCATTGTTTAGCTTTAAATTCTAATTCATCTTTGTCTATTTTTAAGTTAATTTGTGAGGCTAAATGATGCACAATTTTTAGATAAGTATCTTGGTTTGCTGGTTGAAAAGTTAAGGTTAAACCAAAGCGATCGCTAAAAGATAATTTTTCTTGTACTGTATCCCAATGATGTATTTCATCAGCATCTTTTGGACGGGGGCGATCGTCAAAATATTCCCTAATTAAATGTCTTCTATTAGAAGTTGCATAAACTACTATATTTTTCGCTTTTGCTGTTACATTTCCCTCTAAAACAACTTTTAATGCTTTAAAAGCATCGTTATCTTCTTCAAAGGATAAATCATCTACAAAAATAATAAATTTCTGTGCTATATTTCTCAATTTATCTACAATCATAGGTAAATTAGATAACTGAGACTTATTAACTTCTATTAATCTTAATCCCTGAGAATAATATTGATTCAATAAACTTTTAACCAGAGAAGATTTACCCGATCCTCGACTACCGTATAATAAAATATTTAAGGCAGAATAACCAGATAACAAAATTTCTGTATTCTTAATTAGTGTTTCTTTTTGACTCTCATAACCGACAATTTCACTTAAAGTTATGGTATCGGGTTCACTAATACCAATTAATTGATTATCGTGCCATTTAAAAGCTTTATACTGGGCAAAAATTCCCGTTCCGTGTTGACGATAATGCTCAGATAATTCTGGTAAACAATTTTCCCAATTATCCGCTTGATGAAGAAAAGTATGATCTTTATTTTTATACTGTGCAATAAAAGGAGAAAAAGGAACATTAGCTGCTTCTTTAACCCATTGACTAATGGCTTCTAAAGGAAGATTATATAGAGTATTTAAAATACTTAAATCGTGTTCAGTTGCTTCGATTAAAGAGCGAGGTAAGTCTTGTAAAAAATTATGTTGAACCTGTTTACTAAAAGGATTATCATCCAGAAGAATGTTCCTAACAATATAATCT
>JBFRWO010000120.1:0-9217 GCA_051439625.1 Crocosphaera sp.
ATCGCACCAATTAAGGGCATAATAGCTAAGGAAATAGGATAATTCCAAGGACTAATAATAAGCACAACTCCTTTGGGTTGTGATTGAATAAATGCTCTCGCAGGAAATTGTTCTATAGCAGTAGAAACATAACGAGGTTTGCTCCATTTTTTCAGATTATTGATAGTATTATTAATCTCTTTTTTTATGAGACTAATTTCTGATAAATAACTTTCAAAGTTACATTTTCCTAAGTCTTGATATAAAGCTTCTGATATCTGAGATTCATTATTAATAATTAACTGTTTCAGTTGTCTTAGTTGTTGCTGACGGAACTCAATACTTTGTGTTTCTCCTAATAAGAAAAAATCATTTTGTTGCTTAATAACTATTTCTATACTATCCAGTTGTAGCATTTTCTATCTCCAAAAATTAAGGGTTTATCAAATAAGGGATTACTATCTATAATAGCTTAATTCTTTGTCCTCAATTCAATTACTTCATCTAATAATTGATATCCTTCTTCTACTGTGTCAATACGAGATACTTTATCTCTTAATTCTGATGCACCAGGAAACCCATTACAATACCAACTTAAATGTTTCCTCGCTTGATAAATACCTCGTTTACCCTTATATTCCCATAACCCTTTTAAATGTTCTTTAGCACATTCTATTTTTTCTCTCAAAGTAGGTTGATTTTGTTTAATTCCTGTGCTAAAAAAGTGGTCAATTTCTCCAACTAAAAAAGGATAACCAAGGGTTCCACGAGAACACATAACACCATCTGCGCCGGTTATTTCTAAACAGTCAATAGCAGCTTCAACAGAAAAGATATCCCCATTAGCTATAACAGGAATAGTCAAAACTTCTTTGACTTTTTTAATCCATTCCCACCTAGCATTTCCCTTATATCCTTGGGTGCGGGTTCTACCATGAATGGTTAACATAGATGCCCCTGAATCTTGCATTTTTTGAGCAAATTCTAAGATATTAATTTCGTTATCATCCCATCCTATTCTAGTTTTTACAGTAACAGGAACCTCTACAGCATTGACCACTTCCTTAACTATTTTTTTAGCTATTTCTGGCTGTCTTAATAAAGAAGAACCACCTCCTTTTTTCGTGATTTTATTAACAGGACAACCCATGTTAATATCGATGGTTATTGCCCCTTCTACTACTGCTTTTTGTGCTGCTTCTGCCATAAAATCAGGACGACAATCAAACAATTGAATGCTAATAGGTTGCTCATTTTTATCAATTTCCATTAGTCTAGGTAGTTGTTTTAAATGATGAATTTCTGTGGCACTTACCATCTCAGTATACATCATAGAATTTGGTGAATAACGCCTCACTAAACGACGAAAAACTAAGTCAGTAACGCCAGATAAAGGAGACTGTAAAACCCTACTTTTAACTTCTACTGAGCCAATTTTTAAGGGTTGGGATAATTTTTCTTGTAGATGAGATGAAATAGATAACATTGATTTATTTTGATTCGTTTGATAGATAATTGTTCTGGTTTTGTGATTGATTTAATGACAGTAAATTCGTCCAGGTTAAAGTAAGTTGAATCATCTGTAAATAAGTTTGTAAGTCTAATTGTCCACTTTTCAACATCTCTTTATATTGCTGGTGAGTATATTCTAATTGTTCTTCTTGTTCCTCTTCTAAAATTAAACCTTCTGGCAGTTTTTGGCTGTATTCATCCATAAGTTTTAATATCTGATTATGGGATAATTCTTTCTGTTTTTCTTGCCATTGTTTGCATTGTTCAGAAAATATTTGTGTCATTTTTTCAATTTGTTCATAAACCTCTGGAGAAACTTTACCATCGATCAACATTAAGCGATATTTTTGGCGTAACGCTTCAATTTCTTCTGTTGCTTTCTGAGGATTATTATCCAATAATTGTCTTAATTCATGAATAGTTTGTAGGTTAGCTTTGAGGAGATTATTTTGTTTTCGTTTGCCCCACCAACGAATTAAAAAGCCAAGACTACTGGTACTTATTAACATAATAAAAGCAGCTTGTAAAGGCTTATTTTCTTGTAAGTAACGTTGCCAAGCAACTCTAGGATCGCCATTATTAAAGACTTGTTGCGCCCCAGGATGAATATAAATTAACCCTTCACTTAACAGTGAAGCATCTTGTTGGGAAGCTAATTCAGGATAAAAAGGAGAGTATTGACGAAAGTTAGAAATTATCGCCCATGTTAATAAAGAAACTTTCCTTTTATTGACATCAGGACGAGTAATTAATGCCCCAGGAGTTGAGATAGTTAGTAAGTCTTGATTGGGTAATTCTGGTAAAGGTTTATAAGTCCCTTGAGGGATAACTTTTCCTTTATAAGATTCGGGGAATTGAATTGTCAAATAATTAATTAAACTCGTATCTACGGGAATTAAATTAAGTTGAGGTGACTCTTTTAATTCTTGTTTAAATCTATCACTGGTAGCTAATGGTCCCACATAAATAAAGGCATCAACTTCATTGTTAATAAGTTTTTTAAGTCTATCTTCATTAGATTTTATTTCTATTACTTTTATATCACTAGCTTCAAAAATTCGCTTAGAAGTGAAATAAATTCCGCTACCTTCTGCACCAATAATAACCCGTTTTCCTTGTAAATCTGGTAAATTTTTAATGTCAGAATCAGCTTTAGTAACTATATGTAAATATTCTTGAGTTAACACTAATAAAGTATTGACTTTGCCCTCTTTCATAGCATCACTTGCTACATCCAATTGCACAATAGCAAAATCTACTTCTTTGTCCAATAAACGTTGTAAATTTTGCTGGGAACCTTGAGAATTATAATTGTCAGTGACATCAATTTGTTCTATGGTATCTGCTGATAATTTAATCTGAGAACTAATACTTTGATAACCACTTCCTGGTGAACCACTAGAAATTGATAATGTTGTTTTTGGTGTGGTACAACTTCCTAATAAGATAGGTATAATTAATATTAAACTACGGATAAAATTGGGTTTTATCATGTTAATTTTCTAATGATAAATCATAAATTTGACGACGGGAAAAATGGGTAACTTTGGCTAACTGACGACTGGCTTGCGATCGCGTCATTCCTTGGTTTAATAATTGTTGTAATTCATCTTTTAACTCCTCAATAGTTAACTCCAGACCATCATTTTGAGAACACCCTGCTATAATCAGGGTAAATTCTCCTTTAATCTGTTGAGAATTCTGGTAATATAAGATAGCACTTTCTAAGGTTCCTCGCCAGAATTCTTCATAACGTTTGGTTAATTCTCTTGCCACTGTAATCTGATGATCTTGCCCAAACACTTCTTTAAAATCTTTTAAGGTTTTCAGTAAACGATGGGGGGCTTCATAGATAATAATAGTACGAGTTTCTGTCATTAATTGATTGAGGCAATCCCTTCTATGTTTTCCTTTTAAGGGTAAAAACCCCTCAAAAATAAAGCGTTCTGTGGGCAACCCAGACACAGAAAGGGCAGTAATAGCAGCAGTAGGGCCGGGAATAGGAATAACAGGAATCTTTGCTATAATACAAGTACAAATTAAATCATATCCAGGATCAGAAATTCCTGGCATTCCAGCATCCGTTACTAAGGCAATGGTTTGTCCTTCTTCAAGATAGTTTAACAATTCCCTATGGCGAGCCGTGCGATTATGATGGTGATAGCTAATCTGAGGCGTAGTAATCTCAAAATGATGCAAAAGTTTAGCAGTATGACGGGTATCTTCTGCGGCGATAAGATTAACTGATTTTAAAATTCGGATTGCCCGAAAGGTAATATCTTCTAAATTCCCGATGGGTGTTCCTACAATGTAAAGTGTTCCCTGCTGTAAACTTTCGTTGTTCATTATATTGTCATGAATGGATTATTTGTCGGTTTAACAACTCTCGATATCATTTATCTTGCTGATCATTTTCCCCATTCTAATGAAAAAATTGTTGCTCTTGATCAAACTATTGCGGCCGGTGGTCCAGCTACCAATGCAGCCATTACCTTTCAACATTTGGGTCATCAAGCTACTCTTTTAAGTATGATTGGAAACCACCCCATTAGTCAACTAATTTTTGCAGAATTAGAAGATTGTTCCTTGAGTGTTTTTGATCTGTCCCCTTCTCATGAAAAACCGCCTCCAGCTTCTTCAATTATTGTTAATAAATTGACGGGGGAACGGGCTGTTATTTCTATTAATGCTATCAAATCTCAGGCCAAAGCAGATAAGTTATCCTTAGAACTTTTACAGGATTTTGATATCATTTTAATCGATGGACATCAGATGGCAGTGAGTAAAATTATTGCCCAAACAGCACATTTTAGAAACATTCCTCTTGTGATTGATGGAGGCAGTTGGAAACCAGGCTTTGAAGAAATTTTGCCCTATGTAAAATACGCTATTTGTTCCGCTAATTTTCATCCACCTAACTGTTATGATAGTGACGATGTTTTTAAGTATTTACAACAAGTTGGTATCCCTAATATTGCCATTACTAATGGAGAATATTCTATTAAATATTGGACAGAAGGTGAGTTTAGTAGTGTCGAAGTTTCTCCCATTAAAGCAGTGGATACTTTGGGTGCAGGGGATATTTTTCATGGCGCATTTTGTCACTTTATTTTAAACCATAATTTTATTGATTCTTTGTCAAAAGCATCAGAAGTTGCTGCCGTTGCTTGTCAATCATTTGGTACTAGAAAATGGATGGAAAATTTAACAGTTAATTCACACCAAAATGAGTATCCGATTTTTCTATAAAAATCATTATTATAGTTTAAAAGGGAACGGGGAGTCAATTGATCTGAGTAATTGTTATCAAGAGTAACATAGTTTTCTAGGGTGTGAAAAGCACAAGGATTCTGCTTGTGTTACAATCAGTGTAAATATTTTAAACTCTGAGAAAAATGAATCAAGAAAAAATAGAAAAAATTGGCCTTAATTTGTCTATTTTTGTGACTCTATTTATGTCAGTTCTAGGCATTAGCTTTGGTGTTTTTATTCAATCAGAAGCTATTTTACTAGATGGATTTTTTAATGTTGTTAGCTTTATTATGGCTTTAATAACATTGGGGGTAGCTTGGTTACAGAAACAACCAGAAAACGAATATTTTAACTTTGGTTATCTGAGTTTTATTCCCTTAGTTAATCTTATCAAAGGACTGTTAATTTTTCTCTTATCATTATTTGCTTTAACCTCTGCTATCACTGCTATTTTACAAGGTGGTAGAACCCTGAATGCTAATATTGCCGTCATTTATGCTTTGATTGCTTCTGGTGGTTGTTTAATAACTGCATTAATTCAAAAGAAAATAGCCCAAAAAACCCGTTCAATAATGATAGAAGTAGATGCCAAAAACTGGTTAGTTAATGGATTAGTTAGTTTGAGCGTTGGCATTGCTTTTACTATAATTATATTTATAAAAAATACACCTTTATCTTGGTTCATTCCCTACGCTGATTCGACTTTAGTTATTATTATTGTATTAATTACTATTCCTGTTCCTATTAAAGTTATTATTGAAAGTTTAAAACAATTATTACTAGCTTCTCCTAGTATAAATATCAAAGAAAATATAACACAATTATTTGAAAGCACAGCTAAGTCCTTTCCTCTAGAAAAGTATTGGTTAAGAATCACTAAAATAGGAAATACAATATTTGTTAGTATTTATTGGTTATTGCCGCCAGAATATAACCCAAAAGGGATTGAAGAATTAGATAATATTAGGGAAGAAATAAGCACAGTTATTCATCAAAATTATCCTGATTTAATTATCGATATTATATTTACAAAAGATGCTAAATGGTCAGAGGATATAATAGTGAGGGAAAAGTAATAAGTACCTGGACAAAAATAAACGTTACTTGTTAAGTTGAGCAGAGGAAGCAGAAGGGGAAAGATTTGATAGTTTTATCAAATTTTGGGGCATACTAACCTCATGAGGCGATTATAAAGAAAAATCATGCTTGCCTAGTCCTTCCTATCTTAAAAAATGACCCATGACTTCCTTGATAAAAATACAAAAATCTTCCTCTAGTCGCAATGATATCCCGTCAAATGCCATGACCAACCCTGCCTTATGGCAAGCATTGGAAGCTGAGTTAGTATACATTCAAGACAGATCAGGAAAATATTTATCATTTTATACAGATTTAGGGGAAGAACTAACCATTGAAGCCGAAGATATTATCGGTTTTTTTCCAGAACAAAGCCTAAAACCAATCTCCCCAGACGCTTATTACGAAAGAATTAAACGGGTATTAGAAAGAAAAATACCCGAACAATGTTATTGTCAATTTGAATATAAAGGTCAAACTTTTGCCCTAGAATTAGTCATTAGTCCTATTTTATCCAAACACAAACAAGCAACCAGCGTTCTTGTAATGGGACATCGCTTACAAGATAATGACCTCAGTTTAATTAATAATTCCGCCTTACCCACCCATCCCGACCCCTATCAAAAACTCCTGACCAAAATTGCCAGAAAAATTCGACGTACCCTCAATTTAGAAACAATTTGGCAACAAACAGTAGATACTCTCGGAGAAGCGTTGCAAGTCAGTCGTTGTCTGATGATTGCCATCGGAGCGGACCAAGCATATTTAGAAGTTAAAGCAGAGTACCGTCAGTCTTGCTGTAATTCAGAATTAGGCAGTCGTTTGATTCCTGAAGATGATCCCTCCTTGCAACAAGCCTTAAACCAACGAGAACCCCTAATTTTTGAAGAATTACTGGAAAATTGTCATCAAGGATCATCTAATTTCGTAAAATCTAATTTAATTGTTTCCACCTTTTATCAAAATCAACGCAACGGTTTAATCTGTTTGCAGCAATGCGATCGCAGTCGGTTTTGGTCCCCGGCCGAAGTGGAACTAATCCAAGAATTAGCCGATCAAGTGGGAACAGCGATCGCCCATGCGACTCTTTATCAAGAACTGGAACAAGCAACCCTCGCGGCCGAAGAAGCATCCCGTCTCAAAAGTGACTTTTTAGCCAGTACCACCCACGAACTGAGAACCCCTCTCAATGGCATTATTGGTTTCCTGAAACTGATTTTAGACGGTATGGCTGATGATGCCCAAGAACAACAAGAATTCCTGGAAGAAGCGCATAAATCAGCCCTACACTTGCTTAATCTTATCAATGATATTCTCGATATTGCTAAAATCGAAGCCGGCAAAATAGACCTCGAGTTAGGTGCAGTGGAACTCGCAGAATTATTCCAAGCTGTAGATAATTTTACCTTACCTCAAGCTCAACGCAAACATCTGGAATTTCGCAGTAAACTACCCAGTACTTTAACCCCAATCATGGTTTACGGTAATTATCAGCGACTCTTACAAGTGATGCTGAATTTAGTCAGTAACGCCATTAAATTCACCCACGAGGGCAGTATTGTGGTCAATGCAGAGATAGTCAAAAAGAAAATACAACACGAAGATCAAGAATTTCCTGGTCTCGTCAAAGTCAGTGTTACTGATACGGGTATTGGGGTTGCTCTGGATAAACAAGCTCAACTCTTTGAAAAATTTGTGCAAGTGGATGGTTCCCATACTAAAGCTTATGGAGGTACGGGACTGGGTTTAGCTATTTCTCAAAAGCTAGTGGAAGCTATGGGGGGACAAGTGGAATTTTATAGTATGGGAGAAGGACTCGGTTCCACTGTTACCTTTACCGTTCCCCTGGAACAAATGCCGGTGATTAAAACAGCAAAAAGTGCTTAATTGAGAAAATTTTAATATTATTAATTTTTCCAGTTCAATTCGCAACTAATCAGACTTCTGGGGAATTTCTTTAAGATGAACTGAGGGGTCATCAGGTTTAGATAAATCGAGATAAATAATTCGTTTTTTGTCTACTTGGGAGGATATTGTACGCAGTTTCCCCAAAGCTTGCAATTGTTCAACAAATCGCTCCTGATTGAGATAGGTTCCACAATGTACTTTTCCTAAAGCTGTGTGTAAAATCAAATTACTGGGATCACGCCAATCAAGTGCCGTAATTTTCACAGGAGAATTGATAATTAAAGGATAAATATCTTGCCAATAGCTTAAACTTTGTGGAGTCAAACCCAACACTTTAAGCTTAACAGAAGGTTTCTCTTTTGCCCCTTCATAGAAGCTTGCAGGAATCCAAACCCCCTCATCATCGATAAAACCGGCTTTTATTCCCATAGTTCCCTCAGCTACTGGTTGTCTTTCTTTGACCATAACAGTAACTTCTACAGGTAATAGCTGACGAGTCAGATAGACAGTTTCCACAGGAGGTTGACTTTCCAGTTTTTGCTGTAACTGATGGATCGGTAGCTTCCAAACTAATTCAGGATAGCTCAGATCCAGCATGGCATGAATTTGATCTTCATGTAGTCGCTCATTACCCAAAATGTTAATTTGTGATTTTTCTTCAATCAACCAATGGGGTAAATTAACACTCCAGATTAACCCTCCAGTCATACCGCAGAGGAAAAGAAATCGCCAAACTCCCTGCCATGCTTTTAAACGGCGTTGACTGCGTAGGTTTTGACGTTTGTTTTTGAGGGAATCAGTAGGAATTATGGTACTATCTGTCATAATCTTTCTCTCATTATTATAAAGACAATGCTATCATTGGGGGGATGCTTACTCTATCAGAAAATAACTTGATAAAACAATTAACTTTAAGTCAATTAATGGATGTCTAAGATATACTGAGTTAAAATACTTCAGACAAGTTCCTGTCTTAGAGTCAGCACTCGCCTGTTATAGAAGTTTCATAAACACACACTTAGCTTATGATCAATTACAAAAAAGGGTTAGTTCTTGGTGCAACTGCTGCCGTTTTAACCACAATCGCCGTTACAGGAGCAGGGTTACGTCTTCCCCGTAGCGTTGCTTCTCTTCAAGATAATCCTAAAAGATTAGTCGACGAAGTCTGGCAAGTTATTAATGATACTTATGTTGATGCTACCTTTAACCAAGTAGATTGGCTCGCCGTTCGTCAAGAATACGTTGGCAAGTCCAAAACCTATAATAGTAAAGAAGAGGCCTATAAAGCAATTCGGGAAATGTTAGAACAACTGGGTGATCCCTACACCCGTTTTATGGACCCCGAAGAATTTAAAAATATGCAAATCGATACCTCCGGAGAATTAACCGGTGTAGGTATCCAAATTACTAAGGATGAAGAAACCAAGGAATTAACTGTGGTTGCTCCCATCGAAGATACTCCCGCTTTTGAAGCGGGAATTCTTGCTAA
>JBFRWO010000121.1:0-6216 GCA_051439625.1 Crocosphaera sp.
GGTAGCCTTTTCAGGAACATCCAAAGAAAAGGGCAAATTTTGATTACGAGTGGTAACAATAACGCCACAAAGCTTTCCTCCTGGACGTAATTCTTTAATATCCCCTACCGTTGCATTATCAAAAATCAGTAATATTCGCTTGGAAGCAAATAACTGTTGCATAATTTCCCCAGGAGATATGGGTTCATCAGGATCAAATTTTCTGCCAATTTTCCGCGCAAACTCCCGTGCAATGGTATTTGTATCTTTTTTATCTACTCGTACCCCAATGACTCCATCAGGGAATTTATCACGATGAATGGTGGCAAAATGGCAAGCTAAGGCTGATTTTCCTACCCCTCCGCATCCGGTTAACCCCACAATGCCACAAATTTTATCTCCTTCTTCTGTAAGTAATATTTCTTTTAGTTGATCTAGTTGTTCTGTGCGTCCTGTAAATGTGGGAATATCTTCCATTGGCAACTCAAAAGGGATCTTTTTTTGAGAAGATGTTGCCAATTTTTGGCTATCAGTATCTAGGGAAAATTCCCTTTCCCATTCTTCTGCCGTTAATGCTTGTATTTTTCCTCTAATAGTCCTTAATTTATCTTTATTTCCGATGCCAAATTGATCACTATTTATCAACTCAACGATAAAACTATCTAGAGTATTTCTCCCTTCAAAAATAAGCCGACGAATTAATTGATCAAAAAAAGATAGCTTAGTCTGATTTGGGTTAATTTGAGCCATTAATTTGCTAGTATCTGTCAGTGTTCCCAATGCTTCACGCCATGCTAGATCATTAGCATTCGGCATTCGTGACAAAAATTTTAATAGTTCAGCGTGTAAGGACATTGAATGAAGTCAGAAGTCAGAAGTATAATTTATAGTTGAGGATTCTCACCATCAACTAAAATTAAGCGGATGTTTGTTTTATCTAATTTTGGTCTGCATTCATCCTCATCTAAAATGTTAGTCTTTTGGAGAAAATTTACAGATGAGGACTTCTGCCGACATTTTGTTAATCAAGTGTTTTCTTCACTTATATTTTTGGCTCAAAAGAGAAATTAGCTACAAGGAACATCTAACACTTCTCTCAACTCTGGAGGTAAATCATTTAAAATACTACTTATTAGTATACCTTGATTCCGAAAATAACGGTTGTTAGTTGTGGGTTCAGGTAATTCTACTCCAGCATGATGCAATCCAATGACCTCCCATTGATCATTAAAAATAGGAGAACCTGACGACCCTTCTAATGTAGAAGTTACATATTGTAAAACATCACCACCAACATACTGAACTAAATTATTTTGTAGAGATATCTGTTTGGGTTGACCCATCGGATGTTGAATAATATTAACTCGATTATTCACTTGTATATTTTCGGGTTTTAATGATAACCATCCCCACTCATTTCCTGCCTTTTCTTCTAATTGAATAATGGTAAAATCTAATTCTTTATTCGTATAAAAAATCCCTTGAGGTTTAGCTCGATATTCCTTAACGCTTTGAGCTTCTCCTAAAAAGTTTTCTTCATAATTAAACCTGAATAAATAATCATCTAAACTGTCAGAATTTGAAATAACATGGTTATTAGTTAAAATTAAATCAGGAGCAATTAAAAAGCCTGTTGCTGAACCTTTTGAGTCTCTAATATAAGCCACAGAACGGGATACTTTTAATCCTTGAGCTAAAAAAGCAATGGGACGTAAGGTATTTTCTCCAATAATTTTCTCGAATATACTAACAGGAGTTTCTTTACTTTGCCAATGGGTAATTTTTGGAGAAATTGTAATCGGGGTCATCATATCATATCTTATTAAAAGATCGTCAATAAACCCTTGTTGCTCTGTTCCTATAAATTCTTTAATAGTATTTAAAAATTGTCCTAAACTCTCTTGTTCATAGTTTAATCTCCCATGATTTTCTAAATAACTAACAATTGAGCTAACAGAAACAAAAGTAATATCAGCAATATTGATCATAGGAATTAAAGATTTTAAACCTGCCAATATCAATATTTTTCTACGACTTGCTTCTGTTTCTAATATCTCTAAATCTTTCAGAAAAAGAACTAATTGTTTACGATCTTCATGGTTTAAATCAATCATAATTATTATTTTTGAATTTATTTATATTATATCAAAACTGTAAAGTAGCTATTTGCCAGCTTACAAATTTTCGTCATTTTATCTATTTTCAAAACAAAAATGTGTAATACTATATAACTAAAATTATTGATAAAATAAAAACTAAAAAGAGGCTGTTATAACAACCTCTTTTTTCACCTGAACCATTATAATTATTAGAAAGTTATCAAATCTTTTACTTGATAACTGCTACTACTGAAGAACTTTCCGAAGGTGTAATTTTAGGGGATAAGAAACCTTCCGCGTAAATTTTAGGATTGGTTTGAGAGATTTGAGTATAGGATTCACGCACTTGTGTATTTAAAGCAACGGTCTTAACGTCATATAATTCCGTGGCTAGTTTGGGATATAAACCAACGGCAATAATTAACGCTAAGAAAGAAAGACCAATAAAGATTTCTCTTGAGTTAGCATCGGTATATCTAGCTTGTTCTGGTAATACACAGTTGGTTCCAAAACACATCGCTTCGGAGTTATCTTGATAATCTTTGCGTTTCTCTGTATCTCCCACAACACAAACAGGAATCTTGTCAGTACCATAAAATAACTGTCGTAGCATGGACAGTAAATAAATGGGGGTGAGAATCAAGCCGACAGCAGATAAAAAGACGGTAACGGTACGGAAAGACGAACTGTAAATGTCGCTACTGGTAAACCCGAGGAAAACAGCAATTTCACTGGCAAAACCACTCATTCCAGGTAGGGCTAAGGATGCCATTGCACCGGCGGTAAATAAAGCGAATACTTTGGGCATTTTCTCCCCAATGTCTCCCATATCGTTCAAGGCAAGGGTGTGGGTGCGATCGTAGGTGACACCAGCTAAGAAGAATAGTAGGGCAGCGATTAAACCATGAGAGAGCATTTGCAACATAGCTCCACTCATTCCTAAGTCGGTAAAGGAAGCAATTCCTAACAGCACAAACCCCATGTGAGACACTGAGGAATAGGCTAAACGACGTTTCATATTGGTTTGTCCGAAGGAGGTTAAAGCCCCATAGACAATATTGACAACTCCCAGTGTGGCTAAAACAGGGGCAAAGTAAACATGAGCATCGGATAGCAGTCCCATATTGAGACGTATTAACCCATAGCCTCCCATTTTCAACAAAACACCTGCTAAAATCATGGAAACAGGGGCAGAGGCTTCTCCGTGAGCATCTGGCAACCAGGTATGAAGGGGAAATATAGCTAATTTAACTCCGAAGGCAACTAATAATCCTGCATACAGGAATAATTCTAAGCCCAAGGGATAATCTTTCAGTCCTAGTTCAACGATATCAAAAGTAACATTATTGCCTCCGTACCATCCCATCGCTAAAGCTGCCACTAAAATGAAGATAGAAGCGGCCGCTGTATATAGCAAGAACTTCATGGCTGCGTACTGGCGTTTCTTTCCTCCCCAAATAGAAATAAGGAGATAAACCGGAACGAGTTCCAACTCCCACATAATAAATAGGAGTAGGATATCTTGAGCCACAAAAACTCCGATCTGTGCTGCATACAACATCAGCATCAACACATAAAACAACCGAGGTTTGTGATCCACTTGCCAAGCGGAAAACATGGCCAGGGTTGTTACCAGTCCGGCTAAAAGAACCAAAGGCATAGAAATTCCGTCCACTGATACAGACCAACTCAGTCCGATCATTGGCAACCAATCGTATTTTTCTACCAATTGAAACCCTGAATTACTGGGATCATAATGCTGTACGAAAACGTAACACATTAAGACAAAATCAGCGATCGCTACTCCCATGGCATACCACCGTACCTGTTTACCCTCTTTGGCAGGTAAGACGGGGATTAATAAAGAAGCTATTAAAGGGAGTGAGATGATCGCAGTTAACCAGGGAAATTGTTCTCCTATAATCGTCATAAACAAATTTATTAAGCTTGGATAAAAATATTATACGTGGTTTTGTCAAGTTAAGTTTACATTTTTTTAATAGTTAAGTTATTAGCAGTGATTTATGATTATAAGGTCTATAGAGTTTTATCAAAAATATCGGGTGAAGACCCTACCTAAAAATTCTCTCAAAAATACCCATATTGAGGAGTAGGGATGAAACCCGACCAGTATATAAACGGCAGAGCATCCATGCAGAAATAAAGAAAAAATACTCATAAAATCAATGAATCTTAAACAATTAGAGACGACTAATAAAGTGAATCTTAATCTGAAGAATGGACAATTATCCATTATCCATTATCCATTATCCATTATCCATCGATAATTTGCATGAATGATTTTTTATTACATAGTAGTTGGTTTATTCCGTTTTACGGTGTAATTGGTTCCTTATTGACTTTACCTTGGTCTTTTGCCATTATTAAACGCACAGGTCCGAGGCCAGCAGCCTATTTAAACCTATTGATGACCTTATTATCTTTTGTACATTGTTCCCTTGCTTTTAGTTTAATTTGGCAAGGAGAAACAGAACAATTAGTCTTAAAATGGTTAAGTGTTGCTGATTTAGATTTATTTTTATCAGTGGAGTTATCTTCTGTTAGTTTAGGGGCATTAGAGTTAATTACTGGTATTAGTCTCTTGTCTCAAATATATGCTTTAGGCTACATGGAAAAGGATTGGTCTTTAGCGCGTTTTTTTGGATTAATGGGAGTGTTTGAAGCAGCTTTGGGTGGCATTGCTTTAAGTGACTCTTTATTACTTACTTATGGACTTTTAGAAATTTTAACCCTATCGACTTATTTGTTAGTTGGGTTTTGGTATGCTCAACCTTTGGTGGTAACAGCAGCAAGGGACGCATTTTTAACAAAACGGGTTGGGGATATTATTTTGTTAATGGGGTTAGTGGCTTTATCTAGTTATGGGGAAGGGTTAACTTTTTCGCAGTTAGAAAATTGGGCATTAACTAACCCAGTTCCTCCCTTAACGGCAACATTATTGGGTTTATCCTTAATTGCTGGACCTACGGGGAAATGCGCTCAGTTTCCTCTAAATTTGTGGTTAGATGAGGCTATGGAAGGTCCCAACCCGGCTGGTATTATGCGCAACTCTATTGTTGTCTCTGCTGGTGCTTATGTCTTAATTAAGCTGCAACCGGTGTTTACTTTGTCCCCTATTGCCTCTGATGTTTTAATTGTTTTGGGTGCTGTAACTGCTATTGGTGCCTCTTTGATAGCAATGGCTCAAATTGACATTAAACGAGCTTTATGTCACTCTACCAGTGCTTATTTGGGGTTGGTATTTATTGCAGTGGGGTTAGGCCATGTGGATATTGCCTTTTTATTGGTCTTTAGTCATGCGATCGCTAAGGCGTTATTATTCATGAGTGCCGGAGCAGCTATTATGACCACCAGTGACCAAAATATCACGGAAATGGGGGGTTTATGGTCGAGAATGCCAGCCACTACCACTGCTTTCGTAGTTGGTTCTGCTGGGATGGTAGCACTACTACCTATGGGAATGTTTTGGACTTGGGCAAAATGGTTTAATGGCTCTTGGAAGGTATCCTTATGGTTATTAGCTATATTAGTTTTTGTTAATGGCTTATGTGCCTTTAACTTAACCCGTATTTTTCGTTCCGTTTTCTTGGGGACACCTCAAAAGAAAACCCGTCGGGCCCCAGAGGTTCCCTGGCCGATGGCTTTGCCTATGGTAACCTTAACTATTTTTACCTTAATTGCACCGTTAGCCCCCATTCGTTGGCAGTTGGGATTATCCCAAGTTAACCCTATGGTAAATAATAATTCGTGTGTGGTTCACTGGGCAATTCCATGGTTAATTTTATCGGGTTTATTAGGTTGTTTAGTGGGGGTTTTTCGTCCTATTCGTCGCGCCTGGGAAAGACTGGCCAATTTTTATTTACGCTTCTTTCAAGATTTATTTGCCTACGACTTTTATTTAGACAAGGTTTATGAGTTTACTGTTGTAGCACTGGTGGCAAAAATTTCTAAAATAACTGCTTGGTTTGATCGCTATGTGGTTGATGGTGCAGTCAACTTAATCAGTTTATTTACTATTTTTACTGGCAATGCTTTGAAGTATAATGTATCAGGTCAATCCCAGTTTTATGTGTTAACAATTTTAATTAGTGTTAGTCTTTTATTGTGGTTGATGTTG
>JBFRWO010000122.1:0-4723 GCA_051439625.1 Crocosphaera sp.
AGTAGTAAAATCGTGGGTCTCTTGGTTGAAGTTAGCCGGCTGTGTGCCGGGGCTGTACTCTAGAAGTTAAGTCCCCTTGGATCTAACTTAGGCTGGAGTTCCTTCCGGCAGTTAGGTTTCAACCAGAGACCCGCCAAAAAGAATTTAACCCCCGAGTTCCCATTGGTCTTTGACTGATGGGAACTCGGGGGTTTAAGGGATCAAGATAGGATTTTATTTCCTATCAAGAAAAAGCTCTTACTTGAGTTCGATATACTTAGGCTGTTCTTGGATATGGATGGTATCAACAAAACGGGCTGTTTGAGACTGACTGGAGATAACCAAACTTTGGGTTCTGGCACCACCGTGGAAGAAGCGAACACCTTCCATTAAAGTTCCAGGAGTAATACCACAAGCAGCAAACAGTACGGTTTCACCACTGGCTAACTCGCTGTCGGTGTAAACGCGATCAGGATCTTCGATACCCATCTCTTTAAGACGAGCTAAGTTGCCTTCACGGCTTTCTCCGATTAAACCGGTTTTAACCACTTCAGGATCATAGATTAATTGTCCTTGGAAGTGACCGCCTAAACAACGCATAGCAGCCGCAGAAATAACCCCTTCAGGAGCAGCACCAATACCCATTAAGGCGTGGATGTTGGTTCCAGCAAAGCCACAGGAAATAGCAGCAGAAACGTCACCATCGCTGATGAGACGAACCCGTGCGCCAGCTTGACGAATTTCTTGAATTAATTCTTTGTGACGAGGACGGTCCATGACCACAACAACTAATTCCTCAACACTACGTTCTAGGCAGTTTCCTAAGATTTGTAGGTTTTCGGTAGCTGATTTATTAATGTCAACGAGACCTTTAGCTGCAGGAGGAGCAGCTAATTTCTTCATGTAGAAGTCAGGAGCAGCGAATAAACCGCCTTTTTCAGAAATAGCCAAAACTGCCATAGAACCGTTTTGTCCGTAAGCAACCAAGTTGGTTCCTTCACAGGGATCAACAGCAATGTCAATTTCAATCAATTCTTCGGGGTTACAGTAAGCTTTGGCATCTTCCTGGGTACAAATGCCAACTTCTTCGCCGATATAGAGCATAGGAGCATCATCCCGTTCCCCTTCTCCAATGACGATCCGGCCACGCATATGAATCTTGTTCATTCTTTCGCGCATGGCTTCTACTGCGACTTCGTCAGCAGTATTTTTCTCGCCTTTACCCATCCATTTTGCTGAAGCGATCGCCGCTTGTTCGACAACTTCAATAATTTCTAAACCTAGTGTACTTTCCAAGGTACGTCCTCCCTATCTGCTTATCTTAATTTATGTTCTTAGGCGTGGTCTGAAATTTAAACCTTAGTCAAAAGTCTATCAGAGTTCGGGTATCTCATTAAATTTTTTCTTAAGAAAATGCCAAAACAACGGATATAAAAGGCCATTAGCGAGTAAAAATACTAATCCCCAAAAAAAATTTTCAAAAATTCTTCACTAAAAGAGAATCTTGTGCTACGATAGATAATTGTCGGTGAAAAAAACTAATTTAGTTTCTGACCTGACGGGGGCGTGGCGGAATGGTAGACGCTACGGACTTAAGTAAAATTGAGCCTTGTTAGAGAAATCTTTCAAGTGTAAGCTCTCAAACTCAGGGAAACCTACGTCTTGTTTAATAGATAAGGCAATCCTGAGCCAAGCTAAACCCGAAAGAGTTTAGAAGGTGCAGAGACTCGACGGGAGCTACCCTAACAGATTAAGCTGAGGGTAAAGGGAGAGTCCAATTCTCAAAGCTCAGATGATGCAGTAGCGAAAGCTGCAAGAGAATGAAAATCCGTTGATCGCAAGATCGTGAGAGTTCAAGTCTCTCCGCCCCCATTATATTTAATAAATCGAGTCCTGAAAATGATCGCTATTTATCCAGGAAGTTTTGATCCCATTACCCTTGGTCATCTTGATATCATTGAGCGAGGGGTTGTCTTGTTTGAAAAGGTGATCGTGACAATTATGTATAACCCCAGTAAAAAACCGTTGTTTTCTGTGAAAAAAAGGATTGAGCAGATTACTGAATGTACGCAACATTTACCCGGGGTTGAGGTTGATAGTTATACAGGTTTAACTGTAGATTATGCCAAATTACGCAACGCTCAGGTATTGTTAAGAGGTTTACGGGTGTTGTCTGATTTTGAGAAAGAGTTACAAATGGCTCATACTAATAAAACTTTAGCTCAAGAGGTGCAAACTATTTTCTTGGCTACCAGTAAAGAGTATAGTTTTTTAAGCAGTAGTACGGTTAAAGAAATTGCTCAGTTTGGTGGCTCTGTTTCTCATTTGGTTCCTGAAAATGTTAATCAGGATCTCAGGAGTTATTACAACATGAATCAGACAAAAATAGGTAATTAGATTTTAGTTGAAATTAACAATATTACAGCTAATAGTATTGCTAAACAAAAAATGTTTCTTCGTCGTTTTGTCTCTCTTCCTTTTGATGATAAGTCAGCAGAAATTTATGGGGTTATTCGAGCATACTTAGAACAAAAGGGAACTCCTATCGGTGGTTATGATTTACAAATTGCTGCCATTGCGATCGCTAATAATTTAACTCTTGTAACTCATAATATTCGGGAATTTGGACGTATTGACGGTTTATCATACGAAGATTGGGAAGTAGTTGGCTGAAAAAAATTTATCAATATTAATGATATTTGAGGTGGGGTTGGGGAGTCAGAAGTTGCTCCCACCCACTTCAATTTGATGGCAGTACAAAAATTGGCGTTGCACCATTGCGGGATGATTGTTAATTTTGCATCTTGTGAAATTCCCGATATAAAAGGAAGATTCTTTGTCGATTTATCCAAATCATCCCTTGATAATGCAACGCCAAAAATAGACTAATTTCCCCCTCTGCTTCCTCTGCTTCCTCTGCCCCCTCTGCCTCCCTCAACTAAGATTTTTGAACTTTGCAGACACGCCCTAATTCCAACGACTTAGTTGCGTCGGCGACTTAGTCCTAACATGACGCTGACAAGGATAGCAACAATAGAAGTTGGTTCGGGAACAGGTTCACCATTAATAATACCGATCGCTTCTAAATCAAATCCTCCTGGACCAGCAGGTGTTGGCCAAGGATCAAAAATTGGACGGTTTTCTGAATCTAAAAATGCTCCATTCCCAGGAATATCCACAATGCGAACAAAGTTAATTTGATTGAGATCAACCACACCTGTTTGTACTAGGGAAAAATCGCTTAAAACATCCAAATCAAAAGGAGTTCCCCAAGAATTTAGAATAAAATCATCAGGTACAACGACCCCGTTATTGACGTGCTTTCCTGCTAGGTTATAAACCCTTGTTGGGTCAATTACTCCTATAGGATCAACAGGATTTTCTGTTCTAGAAATACTGGGAAAGCGAAGAAAATCAATGCCATTTGTTGAAACTTCGACATAGGCTAATTCCGCAAATAAATTACCCGTATCATCAAAGCCAAATCCATTTTCAAAAACAGCAAAATCGGCTCCATCACCATTAATAATTGCTCGATCAAAGGTTAAAGTAATCTGTCCTGGTGATACTCCATCGGTGATTTGTTGTTCTGTTAATTCTCCTAAAGAAGCAATATCAACAGATACTGCTGTTACAGGTCCTAATGTGTTTTCTGGATTTTGGAATTGAAGATCAACACCAGGAGCAGGTAGATAGTTAATAAATCCTGTTGCCCAAGCTTCAAAAATTGGATTAACGATGTTATTTTCAGAAACAATTCCTGGTCCATCACTTCCTACAAATCCTGGTATTCCTGAGTCTATTTTACCAGGATCATTGGTGGAACCTGAAAACTCTTGGGCATTTGCTTGACTGTTCAATAAGCTTAAGTTCAAGGTCAATACTGTCAAGCCGATTTTAGAAAAAACACTGAGTTTCTGCATTAATTTTTATCTATTTGTTTAGATTTTGGTTAGGTACGATCAACAATATTCCTGTGCTATAATCAGTAAAGAATATAGTTCAGAACATCTTTAAGGAACAGATTTGCTAGTATATTTACCAGAAAAAAAGTTATTAATTGGTTCTTGCCCAATTTTTCACTAAATTATTCCCAATCAATTCAAATAAAATTGCTTAAAGCAAGAAAAGGAAATAGTTTGAGCGTAGGGAAGTTTGGGAGAAGAAGAATAATATCTCCCCAGAAAAATGATATGAACCACAATCTGTACCTCGCAGATAATTGATGAACGTGGGTTAATTAATCGGCGGGCATTCTGACTAAGAGACGTTTGAACGTCTCATCACAGTTGCGGGACAGCGACGGATTTACACCGAACTTTCCCCATTACTTCTAACAGGTGATTTCTATTAGAACCGAGATTCTTGGCATTCTAGCATATCATCGCCAATAAATCTTGTTCTTGAGTAGGTTTTTTGGGAGGAGTTAAGTTTGACAATATGTCTGTGGAATGACTGAAATAATTTTGCTAGAACCATAGGGTTGACCGATAATACAATTTCAGAGAATAAGTTACCAATGAAGCAAAAAAGTATTGGTTTATTTGCAGGGACTTTCTTCAGTTTGGGCTTAGTTTTTGCTGGTTCAGCAGAAGCCATTACCTTTGGCTTACATTGGACTGGACAAACTTTAGGCTATCAAGTGAAGGGAAGTTTTAGTTACGATGAAAACGCAGTTCCTGGGGATGGAATTATCCGAGAAAATGATTTAACTTCTTTTGATGTTGCGTTTATTGATCCCTGT
>JBFRWO010000123.1:0-27112 GCA_051439625.1 Crocosphaera sp.
GCGCATATTTAGCAGCGATCGCAGCGTTGGAAAACAAACAAAACCCCATGCCCGTCTTCGGCACCGCGTGATGGCCAGGGGGACGAGCCAAAACAAAGGCAGGGTTTTGGGTTGCTAAGACCGTATCAACCCCATCTAACCAAGCATTCACCGCCAATAAAGCCACTTGATAACTATGGGGAGATACCACCGTATCCCCGTCTAAAAATCCCCCTCCATTGCTGGCGATGGCTTCAACTCGTTTAACATATTCGTTGCTATGATGATTTTTGATATAAGGGAGGGGATCTCGCGTGGTTAAACTTGTTGGCTGTTGCCATTGTAAGCGATCGCCCCAAGAAACAGTTTTCAATGCCTTAACAATAGCTTCTAAACGTTGAGGACTTTCTGGGTGAAAGCTACCGGTGTCATGGTCTAAAAAGGTATCAGAATAGATTAGGGGAAACATAGCTATTGCCTCAAACACAAATCATGCTAATCATAAAATTTTAACCTGATGTCGGGCAGAATTCCCTTATCCTCTACAGGTTAGGGATGAATGCAAGGGCCAAAATCTAAACGGCGTAGCCTCCACTTCTTCTTGCGCTGTGTTATCCTAAGAACCTGGTTGCGACCCACCTGACCGACTAAGAGGCCCCGCAAGACGGATAAAGTATGTACTCGGCGGTAGTTCAGGGAAAAGATTGTACAAGAATACAAAGTAGGCAGCTTTCATCGTAAGTCCAAAGTGCAATCTCGACTAAAATTAATAACTCTTGCGGGAGGCGAGAGTCTGCCTGTGGAGGTTGTGTAAGACCAAGACAATTTTTGTCTTGTGGAGGCGACGGCCAATGAGACGGGAAACCTCGAAGACGAATAAAACCGTCCTTGAGTTGAGTTGTCGTTGGGAAGCCCCAACTTGCTTCGCTGAAGTTGGGGTACTTCACAGGAAAAAGGGATAAAGAGTTCTCGCCGCCAACACCACTCTCAAACCAACATCAGCGAGGTAGCCGCGCGGGACATAGTCGTTGCGGTTGGCCGAACGGCAGAATTCCCCATCAAAGTCGTAGGAACCGCCGCGCAGCAGTCGACGACGATTATCATTCTCATTTTGCTCTTGCCCAACATTGTCCTCCTCTAACCAAGCACTACCATCGTCAGGCGCACCATTATAGTTGTCATGCAAATGATCTAAGCACCATTCATAAACATTGCCGTGCATATCGTATAAACCAAAAGCATTGGGAGGAAATGTCCCCACTTCGGTGGTTTCTCCCTGAGACTCACTAGGCTGTTCTTTGGCATAAGTGGTAGACCAATTATAATTGGCTAAATATTCCGTCAAGGTGGCCCCAAAGTGAAAGGGTTGATGATATTCCTTATTCCATTGTGCTAGGGCTTTTTCTTCACTGGTAACGGTTGGGGGATAATTCTTCACGGCACGACAAGCATATTCCCATTGAGCTTCACTGGGTAGTGTATACTGCCTTCCGGTTAGCTTAGAGAGTCTCTGACAGAACTCCATTGCCTGATACCAGGTTATGCTTTCTACAGGACGGCGATCTCCTTTGAAACGAAACGGGTCAATATCCAGGTCTATGTTCACTTTTAAGTCATCCCTGGAGGCGATCGCTCGCCATTGTGCCTGAGTTATGAGATAACGACTCATAAAAAACTGAGGGACTGTTACTTTATGTTGGGGACTTTCATTCCCATCCCGTTCTTTTTCTGTGTCAGGAGCTCCCATAAAAAAGGTTCCTCCTGGGATATAAACCATTGCCAACTCAAGGTCTTTCTCTGGGTTTTCTAGGTTTTCTAATTGTTCTACTAGGTCTCTTAATTTTAGGTTCACCAAATCTATTTCGTTTTCTATTAATTCTCGTTGCGTCTCAGATATTCCTTCTTCTTGTAATGCTTGTCGTTCTGCTTCTAGTGCCTGTCGTGTTGCTTGTAGTTCCTTCTCGAAGATATTGGGTAAAAGTTGTTGATATAAATTTTCACTCAAAAATTTAATGGGAATTTTTTGGCGATTAATTTCTCGCCCAAATTCATTAACGGTGACCACTTCAGCGATAAATTGTTTGATGGTCACTCTTAACAGTTTGCGATAGATAAAATAAGCAACTGTTAGGAGCTGCTAATAAGTAGATAAAAAGATAGTTAAACCTGCTCATATCTTCATAAACCTTGCTAAACTGAGAGTAGAACAGCTAGGTAGAACATGAAATATGTCACCCCCAAAGAAGCTTGCAACTACCTTGGAGTCTCCATCTCAACCCTTAGAAGGTGGGACAAGGAAGGCAAAATCAAATCAATTAGAACACCAGGAGGACAAAGACGATTCTGTATCAGAGAATACGAACAGAGAGCTAAACTCACTATTCTCTATGCAAGAGTCTCTAGCCATTCCCAAAAAGATGACCTTGAAAGACAGGCTGAATTTCTGCGCCAAGCATACCCCCATGCAGAACTTATACGGGAGATTGGAAGCGGACTCAATTTTAGGAGGCGAAAGTTTATCGCCATTTTGGAACGAATATACAAAGGCGATATCGGACGCTTTGTCTGCGCCTATCCCGACAGAGCAGTTAGATTCGGCTTCCCACTTATTGAGTGGCTCTGCGAGCAAGCAGGCTGCGAACTCGTGGTTCTCAATGAACGTAAGCTCTCTCCAGAGCAAGAACTCGTCGAAGATATCCTGTCAATCCTCCACTGTTTCTCTGCTCGGTTATACGGACTGCGAAAGTACAAAAAGCAAGTCCAACAAGCGATACAAGACAAAAGCGAGAAACCAGACTCTCAAATTGACCCCCAACGCTGTGTTGAAGATCAGGGTATATCCATCTAAAGAACTTCATCGCCTCTGGAAATCATGGTTAGCTGGTTATCGGTGGGTTTACAACTGGACAATTGCCTCCCTTAAATCCGACCCCAATCAATCAGCTTATAGTCTACAACCAAAATGTAGAAATACTGAGAAACCAGACTGGGTAAACTGCTTACCAGGACATCAATTACAAGAGGCGGTTGCTGATGCAGTAGATGGTTTCAAACAAGCCCTAAAAAATAAAGGAACAGCTAAGTTTAAATCTTGTCGAGCTTTTTCTCAAGTTATTAAATTTAAAGCAGGAAACTTTAAAAATGGGACTTGGTATGGTCGAAAAACCAAAGGTTTAAGCTTTAAATCTTCCTTACCTATCCCCTCTTATTGTGCTTATGGTACACAATTGGTTTATCAAAAAGGGAAGTGGTTTGGCTGTTTTCCAGAGTATAGAGACATAAATTCAACTAAGTGTAATAAAGTCATAGCATTAGATCCGGGCAATAGAGCTTTCTTGACTGGTTATGACGGAGAAAATGTCTTAGAAGTGGGCAAGAAAGATATCGGCAGAATCAATCGACTCTGTTCGCATCTTGACCAATTAATGAGCCAAATAAGTACCAGTGGTAGTAAGCGTCAACGTTTTAAAATGCGTCAAGCTGCACAACGCTTTAGAGGTAAAATTCAAAACTTAGTGAAGGATTTACATAGCAAAGTCAGCCGTTTTCTGGTGGATAACTACAAAGTTATCTTTTTACCAACTTTTGAAACCAGTCAAATGGTTTTAAAACAAAGTAGGAAGATTAGGTCAAAAACGGCTCGTAATATGCTTACTTGGTCTCACTACAAATTTGCTCGCCATCTAACACAAATGGCTAACCGTCATAACACTTTAGTGGTTAGATGCAACGAATCTTATACTTCAAAAACCTGCCCAAATTGTGGTCATATTCATGATCGTTTAGGTGGTAGCAAGAAGTTCAAGTGTCCTGAATGTGGTTTCACTGCTGATAGGGACGCAAATGGCGCACGAAACATTATGATTCGTGCTTTGCAGGCAACTGCCTTCACCATTACAGGTGATGATGTACCTAGCTTAAGTTTACTCAGTTATGGGTAGGTTTGAGAAGGTTAAATGTTGCACTCCAGACCCCAATAAAGTCACTAGACCCCATCTTACCCATTTTAAGAATTGTCGGCGTTGCCAAGAACGAGTATTTTGTACCGCTTTGGGGATAGTTAGGGGAACTCCCGCTACCCAACATTTATTTCCCAATGAGGGAACCAGCATTAATTGTTCTGTGGCGGTTTCTATGTCTCCTCGTCCATAACTCCCCATTCCTTGGGCATAATGGAGCAAATGAGGGAATGATTGTAAGGGAGTATCTAAGGCTGTTATTAAAGACTCCAGCCATATATACTCTAAGTTTTCATTGGGGTTGGCTGCATAATGTTGAGCCATCAACGTGGCTACTTTTTGTGGGTTCTGATATGCTAACGCTGTCCATAGTTGTACTTGCGCTAAGTCTCTCACGTCTGGATCTTCACTATCTAAATGGGGTTGAATATAAAGTAATAAAAATTCTGATAATTCTTGACAACGTTGCTCTCCAAATTTAGGGTTATCTTGCAGACGTTTCAGTAATTCAGTCCTCACATCACGATCCATTTCATAAAGTTCATACCCTACCTGTTTACAGAGGGGAGAAATTAAGATATCTGCCACTGCTGTCCAAGGAATTTCTAATGGTTCTTCATGAATGTCTTGTTTAAAATTAGCCCAAATTCGATAGAGAAGATCCGGAGTTAGAGATAGAGGAAAGGCTGCATGGTAGGCTAAATATAAATAAGGTTGAGGATCTTTTGAGTGTTTTTTTAAGCGTTTCTCAAAAGCTTCTATAGTTTGTTTTATGACTTTAGACTGTAACATAATAAACCTTAATTAACATTGAACAATTTTTTAGCAAGTATTTTTCGCCTAATTTTCAGTTCTTCTACCATTTAATACTAAATACGTTTTTCATTCATAGATTAACAACTCTATGGTTTTATTTCATTTTTTTAACTGTATCAAAGCTGATTCTAAACCGATACGGTTTAACTCAAACATAGGAATATGTTGGGACAGTATCCCAGCAGTGGTTTGTGGCCAACGAGCAGGGGGAAAGGGGTTTAACCAACTTAATTTATTAGTATACTCTTTTAATTTAGCAATCAACTTAAGAGTATAGGTTAAACGCTTTTTATTAATATTTTCTTCCATGGCTCCTCCTTCACTAATAATTAACACCCCTGCATAATTAAAATCCAGTTCCGTTAGTAATGTTTCTAAGGAAATAATTTCACACCCCAAACTATCTTTATGAAGATAAAATTGTGATTTTTTCATTTTAGGATATTGACAAAAATAATTAACCATAATTTTTTGAAAATTTCCTGATTCTTGTGCTGTTTTTGCTAATTGATAACAAAAATTTTGAAAAGGAAGCATAAATTTTGATGAATCTAATAGGAGGAGTAATTGTGTACGATTAACCCGTTTAGGAATCATGACGGGATGTGAGAAAAATCCCTGACGACTAATTTCAGCAACTGTACCATTTACATCTAATTTAGTTGAAGTACCTTGACGAACTAAACACCTAGCTTGTCGCCAACTTTGTTTCATTTGTCGTGAAGTTAAGGGAAAATAATCAGGGGTTAATTCATTAGGAAGAATAGCTATAACTTTACTGGTTTTTGACAAAATAATTTTCGGTCTGACGGCAGTTTTAATCAATAACCATACTCCATAAATTAATCCACTACTTCCCATCAATAAGCAAATTCCTATCAATAAAGGATGATGAGAATATGGTTCTGTCTCTACAACTTCAGAAACTTCAATTCTAGGATTTACTTGAGGGGGATCAGAAGGATTTTTCCCATTAGGTGACGGGGTTGGTAAGGGAAGTATATCTGGGGGGGTGTTTACCTGATTATCTAATGATTGTTTAGGATTTTGATTGTCTTTAATCAAACTAAATTTTCCCCATCCTAAGAATAATAAACTTCCAACAAATATTAAACTTGTTTTCCAGTTCAACCTATTTTTCACCCAATTAAGAATCTTTTGTTTTAACGATTCTTCTCTAACTAAAATCGGGCTAAAATCATCAGGTATAACACTATCTTCATCTATAGTTTCTAAAACAAACTGTTGAAAATAAATTTCAAATCTTAACTGATCTGAGTTAGATTTTACCCATAAAGCACAACAAAGTCTCTTAACAGTTTCTATATCTTTAATTTCTTCTTCTGTTAACTTAGATAAGGCTTCTATGAGTAACTGATATTCGCCAATACCTAATGGAAATTTAGCCTTTTGTAAACGACTAAATAATTCCCATAAAGGCAAGTCTCCTTGTTTGATACTATATTCATTATCCATTAATTACCATCTCCCTTAATTAGTATAAAAATTCAAGCAAATTAATCAATTATCAATTACGCATTATCCATTATCCATTGTCCATTAATCCCATATTTTTGATAATCATCATAACTTTTTAATAAGACTCCGGCAAAGGGAAGTTTACCGTCTTTTAACTGCGGTACAATGTTTTCTGATGGTTCTTCTATTATTAGTTTAACCCAGTCTAATAACTCACTGGTACTCACTTTTTTTCTATTTTTTCCCTTATCGATTTCCATTTGTTTTCTTAATTTGATAAACCGTTTAATTCCTTGTTTAATTATCTCTTGATTCTTTTCTTTCTCCTGGTTTAAATGAGCTTGAATTATCTTAATCAACTGTTGTTCATCAGGAAATTTTAGATAATGGAATAGGCAACGACGAAGAAAAGCATCTGGTAAATCTTTTTCATCATTGCTGGTAATGAAAACAATAGGACAATTCTCGTTTTTAGCCTTAATCCATCTCTTACTATCATTAGTCTTTCTCTCTTTTACCTCAAATATTTTTTGGTCTAATTCTAATAGTAAATCATTAGGAAAATCTAAATCAGCTTTGTCAATTTCATCAATTAATACCACAGTTTTTTGTTGGTTCTGAAAGGCTTTTCCTAATGCCCCAAATTGAATATACTTTTCCATGTCTTCCCCTTGATTTAAACCTCGCTCTTCAAGGAGTGAATCTTTATTCGGCATTTGACTTAAGGCTGCTAATTGAGCATCTCGTAATCGTGCTACATTATCAAAAGTATAAAGTCCTTCTTTTGCTGAAGAAGTTGACTTAATATACCAAGGTTCAAAGGGCAAATTAAGCTCATAAGCGACAGCTAATGCTAACTGTGTTTTGCCACAACCTGGTTCTCCTTTTAATAGTAAAGGACGCTCCAATTTGATTGCCCAATTAACCACTTCTACTAATTCTTTACTCGGTAAATAAGGCAACAGTTTTTGTCCTGTCTTTTCGTTAAATTTCTCGATGTCCTCAGTTGAGGGTCGCTTTGTTCCCCGATAGGTTAAATTTAATAACTCAGCCATTTTTTTGACTCCTGAAACCAGTTCAAATCACAACGAGCGCAAATTTCATCTAGAGTTAGGACAGGAATCCCTCCTTCTGTTTCTTCAAGAAATGTGTCCACTTCTTCATCAATTTCTTCTACTAATTCTTCTGGCAATTCCTCTCTTTCAAAAGTTGACCAATTTAGCAAATCACTTTCACTAAATTCTCTCAGCTTCGGGATTTTCAATTGATAATACTCTTCTTTTGCTTTCTCAATTTTCTCTTGAAATAATTGAGTGGATTCTCCTATTTTTCCTTCATAATCAACTAAAAAGAAAAATAACTTATTTAGACCTTCTTCTTTCTTTTTAATATTCATTAATAGAGGTTGCCATAATTTTTCTAAAATCTTCCTAACATTTTCTCCTCCCACATAATCTACATTATGAAAAATAATAATCACATTTCTACTTTCTAAGCATTGCTCAATTTTTTTAGCAATTTCTTCTAAAGTTGCTTTCTTAGGATCTACATGAAACTGTCGACAAAGCTCTCTAGTGAGAACACTTTTATCCAGTTTTCGTCCTCGACGATCTAATTCTATAATTACGTATAAACTCAAATCATGATCTTCTAAATGATTTTTCAATAATAAGTTTAATAACCATTTCTGACCATATTCTGGGGGGCCATGAATTAATAAAGCTGCTGTTTGAACAGATTTAATTAGTTTCTGAAAAAGTTTCACTTGCTTTTGATAGCCTAACTTAACTAAGGTTTTATATAATTTTTCACTATCTACAAATTTCCAAATATTTTCTAATTCTTCTATTGCTAATGCCAGTCCTTTTTTCTCACCTTGACGATGACTAGCTACTGCTATCACTTCGCCACTTTCCGGCTCAACAATAGGTGAGCCACTACAACCTCTCTGTAACCCATTTTCTCCAACAATATTCAAATCCCATCCTTGTATTCTCTTCCCTAGAAACTGTGATTGAATAATCACCGGATTTCCAATTTCTCCCTGACTTGGTTTTAGGAAATATTGTAATTGCTCTGTTCCAGACTGCTGAAAACCATGATATCCTGCTGTCAGAAAATCTTTGATCACTTCCTTTTCTTTCCCTAACTTTAGAGGATGTTCTCTTGTTAATCCTTCCACCCTCACCACCGCTAAATCTAATCCCGTTTCTTCTCCTGATACTATTACTATTCCTGACTTTCCATCTACTTGTATAAATTCTTCCCCCCCTATCTCCGTTACTACATGAGCGCAAGTTACTATATAACTTATTCCCCATTGACTTTTAACCACAAATCCCGTCCCAAATCCCCTATTATCTGGTTCTTTACTGGTTATTAAGACTATGGATTCTTGTAACTTTTCTAGAGTCATCATCTATTTTTATTGCTTTTATTTATTCTTGAGTTCTTTGCGGTTTTAAGGTTAGTTTAACTTTTAAATTGGCACTGGCTGTTGATTTAGTTATATAAAGATTACCTTCTCCTGTAAAACTTAAGCCTATTTCCACTTCTGCTCCTTCTACCATTACTTCTTCATTTAATTTTTCCCAAGCTTTTACTATGGGACGACAACTATTGACTAACAATGGTTCTACCATGTCAAATGTTGTTTTTACTTTTCGGGCTAAACCTCCTGATATTTGCTCTAATTCCTCCCCTGGTACCTCTACCTCTACTAAGGTTCCATCTTCTAATTTAATTAGTTTTTTTCCCATTTTCTTTCCTTTTTTTTGGTTACTTTTCTTTGATTTAAAGCCAGAGCTATCGCTTCTCTGACTAACTTTAATCTTTCTTGTCTTGGTAACAACATTAGTTCTTCCATTACCGATTGCTCTAACCTAATTTGTAAAGCTTTTTTTGATAATGGTTTATCATATTTGCAGGGAAAGCGATATTGCTTCCCGAATTCTGGGTTTCCTCCTGGTCTAGACATTTTTCCTTGATTTCATATCATTAGCTAGTATACAAGCTATTTTCTTCTATTATGTCTTTTCTTCAAGATTTGTTTATGTGATGACCATTGAGCGCACATTTGTTGCCTTGTCTCACTTAACTTTCCTCAACAACCCTCAACACCTTCTCCTCAAACTCCGTCAACCAATATCTATCTATTCTTCCTAAACTAGCCAATATCAGTAGATGGAAAAGTTTTTATTCAACAGCGATCGCTTAATGAAAAAAGGGGTTCGACTCATACTCCGATAGCTTTTGGACTTCTTTGTTAAGCAGGTGAACTCTTAACAACTAGCTATGTACCGTTTTGGTTAGGGGTGTTTCAGCCTGATTTCACCCTTTTTGATATAACGAAGCTTGATTAATCATTAAGAACGAATCGCACACCCTAACCAACTCTTGCGTTGCCTACCGTGAAACCTATTTCTAGGTTCTTTGGCAAGCCTTGACCGAGCGCGATAGCGGATCGAGGTAGTTGACAATTATGCTGCTAAGTCTTTTGCAGAAATTTGTTGCTGTCGCAATTCCATCATTTCTCCCATCATATTAGAGAGATAGGGGAATTGGTGCATAATATCTTTCAGTTTTTCATTACTAATTACTAAAAGTTCTACATCGTTGATTGCACTCACCGTTCCATCAGCTACTTGTCCAGAGATTAAAATAGCTTGAATACCAAAAATATCCCCTCGATAGAGAGTATCAATGATGCGAACTTTATCTGATTCACCATTCTCATTGTCGAAAATTGATAGAGTGGCACAACCTTCTAAAATGACAAATAAACCCCTTAAAGGAGCATTCACTTTAACAATGATTTCTCCTATGGCATAGTCTTCAACAATGGCTGCTTGAGAAATTTCTTTTAAAGTATCAATAGGAATAGTTTCCCATCCTGGAATTTGTTGTAAAACTTGAACGGCTTTATCCTGAATATCAGACAATTTAGGGGCGGTTGATTCAAATCGAGCAAGAGTTTGAATCGGATAAGGAATAGTTAATCCTGCCCGTTTACTAGCGTACCAAATACGATTTTTAAAAATACGGGCATTATTTAAGGCAGCAGGAAAATTCACGCCATAAAGACGAATAAGATAATTAATCCCAGAATCACCATAGGTTGTAATAGTAATAAAAGGAGGCGGATCTTTTAAAACCCCATCAATTTCTAAAGCCGTTTCTCGTAGCACTTGAATGACTTTGTGTGGAGGATCATCATAAGAGTAACCTAACTCAACACTTTTGCCATAAGCAGCTTCAGGACGATTAAAATTAATAAAACTTCCTTTAGCTAATTGACCATTAGGAATCACCACTAAACTTTTCTCAATAGTTGCTAAATGAACCGATCGCCAAGTAATTTCCACCACCTGACCTTGATAACCATCAACTTCAATCCAATCACCAATTTGAACGGGTTGCTCAAATAAAAGTGTTACCCCAGAGAAAACATTTCCTACACTATCTTGGAGGGCTAAACCAATCACTAATGATCCTACCCCTAAAGCGGTAATTAAGCCCCCTAAATCTGCCCCCCAAACCCTAGATAAAACAAAAGCTGATCCCATTAAAACCACAAAGGTACGGATTAGATCCAATAATAATTTAGGAATATTAGCTTGCCATGTTCCATCTTTAGCAGCGACAACAACATATTGATTCACTAGACTAATTCCCCAATAAATTAGGGAAATCAAAAAACAGGTTTCACTCAATTTAGCCCAAAGATTATCTGTCGGTAAAGTAATCACCATTGATAATAAAAAATAGACTCCCCAAGCGGGAATGACTAAATTACGCAAGATGCTAACTGATTGGGTAAAGGGACTATTACGCCGTTCTAAAATGAAAACTATTTCTCCTAACCCTACCATTAAGAGGGGAAAACCAAAGGTTAGGAATAAAGTAGGGGTTAGCCAAGTAGCATTAATCATGTTAATTAGAATTTAGAATAAGGGAATGTGCAAATTAAATTAATCATCAGAGTCATCATCAGAGTCATCATCAGAGTCATTGTCAGTTTCATTCTCATGATCCCAAGTGTAATTAACAACCTCTGTTATCTGCCTTGAGGGTTTAACTTTTTCGGTAAAATCATCAGGAATTTTTACACTCCATATAGGAATTTCACCAATTCCTTTGACACTAATAGGCTTAAGAGCAACAAAGGAATAGGTTTTTTGCAAAGCTAAAAAGACAGGTTCGGTCACTTGAATCATGTTCCGTTCTGGAGAAGAATGAATCCCATGGACAATTTGCATGGTACAGCCCCAAACCTCGTAAATAAATTTAGTTTTGCCGATAATACCACCGACGACTTCCCCCGAATGAATGCCAATGTCTAAGGTGAGATTCGTGAGATCCGTGAGATTCGTTGCATTCGCTTGACTAAACCGTTCAATGGTTTTGAACATGGCAATAGAAAAGTCAACCGCTTGTTTGGCATGATCGATGCGTGGGTTAGATAAACCCGAAACCGCAACATAAGACGTGCCAACGGTTTTCAGTTTATCAATTCCATAAGTTTCAGCCATTTCGTCAAAGGCCCCAATCAGTTGATTAAGCAGTTTAACAGAGGCTTGTGGGGTAAACCTTGAGCATAAATTAGGGAATCCTCCAATATCAGCATAAATAATCGTTACGTCTGTATAACTATCCGCAAAGTCCCGTTCTCCCCGTTGCATCCTTTCCACGGCGACGGGGGGTAATACATTAAGTAAAAGTTTTTCGTTTTCTGCCAGTTGTTCTTGCAAACAGATTTCTTTTTCGTATAGTTTCTGGGACATCAGGTTAAAAGATTGACCTAATTTTCCTAATTCATCCTTTGAAGTAATACACACCTGCACATTGCTGTCTCCCTCGGCAATACTGCAAGTTCCCCTAACTAAACGGGCAATGGGACGGGTAAACAGTCCCGAAATCCAATTTGATAGCAAAGCAACTGTCGGTAAGAGAATGGCCGCAGTAATTAACAAGCGACGGGCAAAGTGATTGATGGGGGCAAAGGCTTCTGCTTCGTCCATTACCGTCATCAATGCCCAGTTAAAGGGGCCTAGCTGCACCGGTTGATAGGAGACGAGAATGGGCTTTTTGCTTAAATCTTGGGAACGTTCTGTGCCTTCTTTGCCGTTTAAGGCTTTTTCCACCAGAGGATGTTCCATTGTTTGAAATAAAATTGGGGTGCGAGAATGACGAATTTTGGCGATCGTATCTTCCATTACACCAATATCTTGCAAAGATTCTAGGTATTGTTCAGGATTTTCAATAAATTCACGGGGTTCTGACCGTAAAGTATAATCCCGTCCTACTAATATGCTTTCTCCTGTTTCCTGTAAACCCACTTCACGCCATTTACCATCAACGGTCATATTTTGATTAATGCGATCGATGGAAATTTGAAATACTAACGATCCTAGAAATCGACTCCCATCAAAGATAGTGGTGGCAATAAAGGCCGCGGGACGATCATAAGAGGGCCGGTGGGTTTCAAAATCAACTGCGGTGGTAAAGTTAGGATCTCTTGATTTTAAAACCTGTTTGAAGGCATTCCCTAAGTTGGTATCGGCATAAATACCATTTCTCAAATTACTGGCAAAATCTAATTCTTTAGAGACATTATAGATAACATTTCCTGTTTCCCCATCAATAAGAAAAATATCATAATAGTCAAATAACTGAATAATTCGTTTAAATTTAGGATTATAAAGGGCGTGAGCTTTACTATAATCGCTGCCATCCCCTGGATTATTCAGTTGATATTTAGAGCCAAGGGGAAAGGGGTTATCAGCAATAAACTCATATTGTAAATAACGGCCAGCATTACTTTGGGGAAGATAAGTATCTACAAGGGGTTTTACTTCATTAGTATTCCCCAACCGAGGAAATACCTCATCTTTGTAAAATTCCCTAAGTTTTTTTAGCTGTGGGGCAGTTAAGCTTTGCTCATTCAATTTTTGAAAGGCTGGTTTAAAGGCAAGAAAAGCATCCACTACAATAGGAGATTCACTCAGAGAAAGAACTTCCTGTTGTATTCGGTCATAATAAGCTTCAATGGAATCAGCTTGTCTTACTCTAAGAGCAGTTAAACCTTCGTAGATACTGGAATTGATTGCTGTACGGGCTGAAGTATAACCAATATATCCTGTAACAAGTATAGACAGTAAACAAACAAGTATAAGAACAATTTGTAGTTTAGAGCGAATACTGATTTTCTTAAACAAATCAATCATAAGCTAAGAAAAGAATTATAAAGATATAAGTATACAACAAAAAATTAGATAGGGGTTGTAAAGTGAGCCAGAGACAGTGTTTGATGGAAAACTACTACATTTTGATTTTATTGTAGATTGTTTTTTGGATTATGGAGGGTAGATTGAAGAAACAGATTATTTGGGGTTATAAATTCGAGAATCTTTTGATTTAGAGCGCAAAGTTTTGAGACAAGGCACAAGCATGGTTTTAAATCAAGTATAATACAAAAAATTACCAACTAAGTTTAACCCATATTAGAGGAGGTTTTGCCCCAATGAATAATAACTTATATGAAACAAATTATGAGTTATGGTTAGAGCAGCAAAGAGAAGCTATAGAAAAAAAAGATTCCGATGCTTTAGACTGGGATAATCTAGCAGCAGAAGTTAAAGATTTGTCCACTTTACCCCATAATTTGCTCAATGATTATTTGATGATGTTACTTTTATATATGATGAAAATTGCGGTTCAAAGAGATACTTATTTAGATTTTAATAGCCAATGGATGCTTAACGTTGCTAGGAATAGAATTCTTATTAAGAGATTAATAAAACAGTATCCTAAAAGCTTAAATTCTTATTTACAAAAAGCAATTACACCTATTTATGAAGAAGTGCTTGAATTGCTACTATTAGAAAGAGACTGGAAAAGAAATAAGACTTATGATTATCCCAAATTTTGTCCTTTTACCATTGAACAAATATTGGACAAAGATTTCTTTCCTAATGATCAAAGAACAATATTAATAGATAATTAAGTTTCTAAATAACACTATAAAAAACAGTCAGGACAGATAGACTCTGGTAAAAGGGAACAAGGAGCAGTAAAGTGTCATAACTGTCCTACCATTCAATAATGCACAGTGTTATATAACAGCGAAATCAATAAGAAGATATAATTTTGCAGTTGCGTTACTCAAGAAAGTAGGAGCTAAAGAGGAAAACAACTGTTTTTTAACCTTCTAATTTAGTTTAGAAATTAATCCTCCACTTGTCTGTGAGAAAATAGAATAAAATGTGATCTCTTCTCACACCCTCAAAAATGTTATCTGAAGTGGTCATTATCAATTATCCATTGTGATGAAGTTAACACATAAGATGTGATAGGTGAAACTGCACTTTTTCCCATTAATGATCATTATTAAGGAGAAAGGTTTTTAGTATCGTTTTATTTAATTATTAGTTTATGTCTATATCTGCTTCTCATCTAACTCCTAATCATTCATCTATGGAACATTTATCCCGTTTAATTGTTGAGCATTTAGAACAAAAAGAGCAATTATCCCAAGCTGTTAACAAGTTAGTTAATGAACTGCATCACACCCAAATGTTACTAAAAGAAAATAAGTCAAAGGAAGCTTTATTAAAGGTTGAAGAATTAGTCCATTATGGGGAAAACATTAGCCGTCAATTTTAAATAATCAAGGGATTATTACCTTTCAAGATAATCTTTTCCACTTCTTCAACAGTTAAGGGTTTAGCAAAGTAATATCCTTGTCCATAGGGACATTTTAATTGTTGAAGTTGTTCCCATTGTTCTTTTGTTTCAATTCCTTCTGCAATAACTTCCATCCCAAAATCATTAGCTAAATTAATAATAGTCTGGGTTAATCGCAATTTATCGCTACTTTGAGACATATTTTTAATAAAACTGCGGTCGATTTTTAGCGTATCAAATGGAAAGCGATGGAGATAACTTAAGGATGAATAACCTGTCCCAAAATCATCCATTGATAAGTTAATTCCTAGTGCTTTTAATTCGTTTAAAATTGAACAAACTTCTTCAGTATTCTTGATAATACAACTTTCTGTTATTTCTAACTTTAAGCAATTTTTATTCATACCACAATTTTGCAAAGTATTGATAATTTCTTCCACTAGATTGTTTTCTGAAAACTGTTTAACAGAGAGGTTAATACTGATAATGAGTTCTTGATAACTGTCAGAGATTTTTTGCCATTCACACATCTGTTGACACCCCTGATTTAAGACCCAGTTACTCAAGGGCATAATTAATCCTGTTTCTTCAGCAATTGGGATAAATTTTTCAGGAGAAATTAAGCCTTTTTTGGGATGTTGCCACCTAATTAAAGCTTCAAATCCAATAACTTTTTGAGTATTTAATTCAACAATTGGTTGATATGTGAGTTCAAATTCTTGACGCTCAATAGCCCGTCTTAAATCATTATCTAATTCTAGACGATTAACGGCTTCAACGTACATTTCTTGACGAAAAATAGTATAACTTGCTTTATCTTTGATTTTAGCTTGGTTTAAAGCTGCACCAGCATCTCGTAAAATATCTCCAAATTTTTGATATTTGGTCTCGCTGATAGTAATACCAATACTAGCACTACTGTAAACTTCATAACCATTTAATTGAAAGGGAAGAGCAAAACCTTTTTTGATCAAGTCTACTATTTCTAAGGTATGATCTAAATTACCCAAATGATTTAAAATAATTCCAAATTCATCACCTCCTAACCTTGCTAAAATGTCTTGATCATGGATATATGTTTTTAATCGTTCTCCCATTTGTATTAAGAGATTATCTCCCATTAAATGGCCATAACTATTATTAATTAATTTAAACTGATCTAAGTCTAAAATCAAAACAGTAAAACAAAAATTTTTATCTTTCTGAGCTTTTTCTAAAGAGTGTTCTAATTCTTCAATAAAGAGTTTTCGGTTAGGTAACCCCGTTAGTTTATCATGACGAAGATCATAGTATAATTTTCTCTCGTTATCTTTAATTAATTTTTCTATTCTTTTCTTTTGACTAATATGTTGAGCTGTGCAAATAATAGCCATAATTTCTTGGTCTTCAGAGTAAATTAATTGACTGGATAATAGCACTTCAACTTCTTCGTTATTTTTACTAAAATAAACAGATTCTATTGTTTTTTTGAGACTATTTTCAATAATGGAAACATCATCGCTATTCTGGTCTAAAATATTGAAAATAGATTCATTAACTAACTCTTTTTCTGAATAGCCTAATAAATTGATAGTTGTTTGATTAACCATCAATATTGTATAGTTTTTATCCAGGACAATCACACTATCATTAATTATATTGATAATGGTTTGTATCCAGGCGCAAGCAACCAAGCTTAAATCAGTAAACTGTTGATTAAGCTGTTTTAAAGCAAGGGTTAAATTGTTTTTATCTTCAGTAGTCTTATTCATGATTTTTGTCCGTCTTTCAATATAGCATAAAAAAACAATAGTCGAAAAATAGTTAGAACAAATAAACTTTGCTCAGAGGAAACAAGAAATACGAAACAAAACAGCAACAAATGTTCTAACTATCCTAACTTTAATGATTCGTGCTATACAACAGCCAAGTCAATTATAAGATGTAATTTAACCGTTATCTTACCATCTAAAAAATAGGAGTTAGACAGGAAAACAACTGGGTTTCAAGCTTCTAATTTAGTTTATGAATTAGAAAATAACTTGTCTGTGAGAAAATAGAATAAAATTTGATCTATTTTCACACACTCAAAAATGTTATCTGAAGAAGAAGCTTTTAATTTAGTAGAAACTATCCTTAAACCTAACCTTCTCAACCATGTTCAAGTATTGGTATTTCGTCAGTGTTGGTTAGGAAAAACTTACCAAATGATTGCTGAGGAAAATGGCTATGACCCTGACTATATAAGGGTTGTGGGTTCTCGACTTTGGCAACAACTCTCAGATACTTTAGGCATAAAGATCACAAAAAGTAACATCCAGACTGCCTTAAGAAAATCTCTGAACCAAACATCCTCTCTATCCGTCACTGCTTTGGATCAACTACCTTTTCCCGATGGAACTGTCCCCCTCGACTCTCCATTATATATAGAACGTCCTCCCACGGAACAGCGAGCTTATGCTGAAATTATGAAACCAGCAGCTTTATTGCGCATTAAAGCTCCCTCTAAAATGGGAAAAACATCTTTAATGTTGAGAATTTTGGCTTATGCAAAAAAAAATAAGTATTATACGGTGCGTTTAAACTTACAACAAGCAGATAGTAGCTTATTCTCCCATTTAGATCGGTTTCTACGTTGGATTTGTGCTAATATCGCGCATCAGTTAAAAAAAGTTCCCAGACTGGACGACTATTGGGATGAAGAATTAGGGAGCAAAGTTAGCTGTACTGCTTATTTACAAGGGTATATTCTCGAATCTTTGGATTATCCTTTAGTTTTAGCTATAGATGAAGTGAATCATCTTTTTGAATATGGACAGATTGCTAAGGAATTTTTGCCCCTGTTGCGTTTTTGGCATGAGGAAGGCAATAATATTGATATTTGGCAGAATTTACGCTTAATTATTGTCCATTCTACAGAAATTTATATTCCTCTACAATTACAGCAATCTCCTTTTAATGTTGGTATTCCAATTCAATTACCTGAATTTACTCTAGAGCAAGTTCAAGCTTTGGCCGAGTTTCATGGTATTTCAAATATTATCGATGACGAAGGAAACCAACCCTTAAAAAACTTGATGAAAATGGTGGGAGGACATCCTTATTTAATTCGTTTGGCCCTTTATCATCTCTACCAAGATAAAATAACCATGAAAAAATTGTTAGAAGAAGCACCGACTCCCACAGGTATTTATTATCATCATCTACAAAATCACCTGATTAGTCTACAAAAAAATCACGATTTAGCGGCTGCTTTGGCTAAAGTAATCAAAGCGAAAAAACCTATACAGTTAGAAACAATTATTGCTTATAAATTAGCAAGTATGGGATTAGTTAAATTAGAAGGGAAAGAGGTATTTGCTAGTTGTCAACTCTATTGTTTGTACTTTTCAATTTTCATTTAGTCCAGTCTATTTTTGATGTTAATTTTTAATTTATCAATTAAGCCGATAGCTGAATATTTCCCCCATGATTGATAATTAAGTCTCTGTCGTTTACACTAAACAGGAGTGCTTATCCATCTCCAATTTTGACAATTGATCTATGTTCAACAAACCCTATTTCATTTTAATAACATTATTGTTAACCATGCCCTTAACTGCTTGTGGAGGAGGTAGTCAAACCCCTCAAACTACCACAAGTAGCAATCGTCTAGATACCATTAAACAACGAGGAACCGTGATCTGCGGCGTAAATGGGGAAGTCCCTGGTTTCAGTTTTGTGGACGAAAATGGCCAATATTCGGGGTTAGATGTGGATGTCTGTCGGGCGATCGCTGCTGCCTTATTCGATGATCCCGAGAAGGTAGAATACCGCAAATTAAGCGCACAAGAACGCTTTCCTGCCGTCCAATCAGGAGAAGTCGATGTTCTCAACCGTAACACAACTTGGACCATTAGTCGGGACACTACTAACGGCATGGAGTTTGCCCCAACTATCTTTTATGATGGTCAAGGAATTATGGTAACAACAGCTAGTGGTGTGACAAATATAGAAGGATTAGCTAGTAAATCTATCTGTGTCTTAGCAGGAACCACCACAGAGCAAAACTTAGCCGATCAAATGCAAAAACGTGGCGTAACAGACTATAACCCTGTTACCTTTGAGGATGTGGACGCGCTGTATGCTGCCTATCAAGAAGGACGTTGCGAAGGGGTAACAGCCGATCGCTCTCAATTGGTCGCCCGCCGTTCCATTATACCTAATTCTAATGAGCATAATGTCTTAGATGTGGTTTTATCAAAAGAACCCTTGGGACCGGCTGTAAAAAACAATGATTCTGCTTGGTTTGATGCGGTTAAATGGATTACATTTTCTTTAATTCAAGCCGAAGAATTTGGCATTAATTCCCAAAACTTAGCCACATTTGAAAACAGCGAAGACCCCAATATCAGAAGGTTTTTAGGATTAGATGACAAGTTAGGGGAAGGAATAGGATTACCTAACGATTTTGCAGCAAGAATTGTTAAGCACGTTGGTAATTATGGAGAGATTTATGAGCGAAATATTGGTCAACCTTTGGGATTAGATCGAGGCCCTAATAAGTTATGGACAGAAGGAGGACTATTATATTCTCCACCGTTTAGATAAAATCAAATATGGTGTTTTTTGGACTAATTATTAGGTTTAGTTACATCTTCTCTCTTCCCTCCTGGGAGGGAAGAGGGGTAGGTTTTCTCCTGAATCAAAGCGACAAACTATGTATCTCAAAAGTAGAAGAACTGCTATAAATCAATCATCCTTTTATGTCTAATATTAATGAAGAAAAAATTCCTTTTTGGCGTGATTCACGAATTATTAAAGTAGTTATACAGGTTTTAATTGTTAGTGCTATTTTCTTCCTTTTAGTTATTTTTGGAAACAATCTTGTTAATAATTTTAGACAATTAGGCTTAACATTTGGCTTTGGTTTTATCTTTGACCCGGAGTTAAATTCCCGTTTTAATATTGGTGATAGTCCTATTCCTTATCAACCCACTGATCCCTATTATAAAGCTGTTTTGGTTGGCTTATTAAACTCATTACGAGTTATGATTAGTGGGATTATTTTAGCCTTTTTCTTAGGGGTAATTATCGGTCTGGGAAGATTATCTGATAATTGGTTAGTTCAAAAAATAGCCACAATTTATGTGGAAACTATTCGCAATACTCCTTTATTGTTACAACTATTTTTTTGGTATTTTGCTGTTTTTCTGAAATTTCCTAAAATTGATAATCCTCTAATTCTTTTTAATTCTATTTTTCTCTCTAATCAAGGTGTTTATCTTCCTTTTCCCTTGGCTAATTTACAAACTTTTTTAGCTGTTTTAACCTTATCTTTTGGTGGAGTTATTGCTTTTTTAATTTGGCGTAAACAAACCCAAACAATTATACAGCAAGGAACAACAGGAAAAATTTATAATATAGCTTTAATTATTATTATAATTGTCTCAATGTTAACTATTTTATTTGGTTTAGATTGGCAATTTCCTAGTTATGATTTTCAAATAAAAAGGATTGAAGATGGCTTGAATATTTCCCCCGAATTTGCTACCTTGTTAACAGGATTAACCATTTATACCGCAGGGTTTATTGCCGAAGTGGTGCGCTCGGGTATTCAATCGGTTTCTCAAGGACAATGGGAAGCGGCTAAAGCGTTGGGATTAAACTCAGGTTTAGTCATGCGTTTAGTCATTTTTCCTCAAGCATTACGGGTAATGATTCCTCCTCTAACCAGTGAATTTTTAAACTTAGCTAAAAATTCTAGTTTAGCGGTTGCTATTGGTTACAATGATATTTATGCTGTCTCTAATACCATTTCTAATCAAACAGGAAAATCAATCGAAATGTTATTAATTGTTATGGCAACTTATCTTATTTTTAACCTCATTATTTCTACATTCATGAACTCGTTAAACCGCTTAGTACAACTCAAAGAAAAATAATAGGAGAGATAGCACATAATATGAATGGAACAATTAGTTTTTTAATTAAAATCACCATCATTTCCCTGATATTTTCCCTCATTATTAAATATTCAGGAACCTTAATTACTATAACTCCTAGTGATCTTAATGCCCTCATTATAGTTCTGCTACTACCCTTGATAATTACTTTATTTTTAACTCAAAAAATGTTGAATAACGATTCTAATTCTTAAGTATAGATATAACCTCCAAAGAGGGTAAGATAGTTATGAAATTTTCTCAAGTCATTGGTTTTGTTGTTTTAGCATTTTGTGTTTACACTCTTTGGCAAATTAGACAATTATTACTCTTATTATTTACTGCTGCAATTATTGCTAATTTTCTCAATCATGGTGTTCAATTATTACAAAGAATAGGAATGAAACGAGGATATGCAGTATTATCATCCATCCTCATATTATTAGCAATGTTATCAGCATTTTTTTTCCTAATTATTCCTCCATTTGCCGAACAATTACCAGAATTATTTCAGCTAGTCCCTTTAGGAATTGATGAATTAATTGTCACCATCAAAGATTTTATCTCACGTCTTGAACCAGAATTAATTGACGCTTTACCAACTACTCAACAAATAATTGAACAATTACAACCCTTACTACAAAGAATTGCTGGTCAAGGATTATCCGTATTTTATACAACTTTAGGTATTCCTTTAACCTTACTATTACTATTTGCTTTAACTTTGATGTTATTAGCTAATCCTAGTGCTTATCGTCAAGGATTTATTCGTTTATTCCCCTCATTTTATCGTCAAAAAATAGACTATATTTTGATAGAATGCGATCGCTCATTACAAGGGGTACTAACCATCATATTATTTCAAATGGTGATGATTTCCTTATTAAGCTTTATTGGTTTATCAATTCTCAAAATGCCCTTAACTTTGGCACAAGCAATGTTAGCAGGTATTTTAACCTTTATCCCCAATATCGGACCTGTCTTAAGTACCATTCCACCCGTAGCGATCGCTTTATTAGAAAATCCTTGGAAATCAATTATCGTCTTTATTCTGTATATAATATTTTATGTCGTCATTCAAATAACAGAAAATAGATTACTGACTCCGTTAGTTATAGAAAATAGACAATCAATCTTACCCCCATTAACATTACTCTCACAAGTATTTTTTGCCAGTTTTTTCGGTGTTTTAGGTTTCTTTTTAGCCTTGCCTTTAGCCCTGGTGAGTCAAGTATGGTTAAAAGAAGTATTAGTTAAAGATATTTTAGACCGATGGCAGGTTAATAACAGATAATAGATATAGTTTTTCTTAAATAAATAAAATATCCTGATAGAAATGCGAACAATCTCAGAAATTAACGAAAAAATTAGCCAAAAAAAAGCAGTAGTTTGGACCGTAGAAGAACTAAAAACACGGGTTCAAGAAATAGGAATTGATGAAGCTTTTGAAACCGTTGATGTTGTCTGCACCGGCACCTTTGAACCAATGGAATCGTCCGGGGCCATTCTCAACTTAGGTCATACCGATCCGCCCATCAAAATACGACAATGTTGGTTAGATGGAGTTCCCGCTTATGCCGGGTTTGGAGCAGTGGATCTCTATCTGGGAGCAACTGCTATGGTGGATTATAAAGCGATCTCTGAGATCAATGATAGTGATAGTCGTTCGGGAAATCTCTCCTTAGAAAGAGGTGGCGGCCACGTCATTGAAGACTTGATCGCAGGAAAACCAGTCAATATCAAAGCTATTGGTCAAGTTACCGACTGCTATCCCCGGGCCTCCTTTGAAACCACCATTACCCGTAAAACCATTAACCAGTTTTATCTATATAACCCTCGGAACCTTTATCAAAACTTTATTGTTGGGGTTAATGGTAGCGATCGCCCTCTCCATACCTATCTAGGTCCACTACAACCCAGTTTAGGCAACGCTGTCTATTCTAACCCAGGAGCGATCGCCCCTTTATTCAACGATCCTGACTTAGAATTAATTGGCATCGGTAGTCGAATTTTTTTGGGGGGTGGTGTAGGTTATATTGCTTGGGAAGGGACTCAACATTTTCCTCTACAAAAACGCTTATCCAACCGCACTCCTATTGGTCCGGCTGCAACTTTAGCTTTAGTTGGAGATGCCAAAACCATGTCACCGCAATGGGTTAGAGGGTGTTATTTTAACAATTATGGTCCTTCGTTGATGTTGGGTGTAGGTATTCCTTTTCCTGTCTTGAATCGTAAGGTAATCGAACATTGTGCCATTGGGGATCAAGATGTGGTGGCACCAGTCATCGATTTTTCTATTCCCCGTCGGGTTCGTCCTACTTTTGGTTTAGTCAGTTATGCTCAACTAAAAACAGGCCGTATGACCATAGAAGGGAAAAGTGTTCGAGTTGCACCCTTAGCGAGTATTGCCTTATCCCGCAAAGTAGCGCAAGAATTAAAAAGTTGGATCGAAAAAGGGGAATTTACTTTAACCGAGTCTGTCGCCCCTTTACCCAAAGATCGGGCGTTTATGGCCCAAGATTTATGGGGATCTCAAATGACTTTAGAATAATTGATCAATTATTAACTATTAACTATTAACTGTTAAACCTGTTTTTGATAGGCCAAATAAACAGCCTCTAAAAAGATATTGCTAGTAGTTCCTTCTGGTATTTCTTGAAGATTAATCATATCTTTAACTTGATAAGCCAATTTTCTTGCTAGTTCCATTCTTACCTCCATAAACATTTCATCTCGACGTTGTAAGTATCTGCGAATGGTGGCGAAATCTTCAGGTAATAATTTAGATAAATCAGTCTTTGTTTGTAGATATTTAGCTAAGTTTTCTGCTTCTGAAGAAATGTTTAAATCTGTGCCTTTTTTACCTTTTTCTTCTTGGATAATAAGGGTTCCTGCTACCCAGTCTCCAATGCGTTTTTCTCGCTTACCAAAAATAATAAAAAAGAGTCCTAAAAAGAATAAATCATCAACGGGTCTGAATAAGGCTCTCAGGGTTGATTGTTGTAAGGTAATGGGCCTACCATTATCTTGAATAACCCGAATTTTAACAAAACGTTTTCCTGGTGTTTCCCCTTGCCATAGAGTTTCAAAAAAAATAAAATAACCTACATAAGTTGTAAAAATAATAAAAAATTGAATTGCTAAGATCCATAATCCAACTTTTTCTTCTTCAATTCCGAAAATACTAGACAGAACAGAAATATTGAATAAAAATATAGCAGCAATTAGCAATAAGATGGTGAGAATAAACCCTAACACGATCATATCGATGACAAAAGCATAGACACGGTTACCAATTCCTGCTAAGGTAAATTCTAGTTCAACACTTTCAGGTGTTTTTATTTTAAATTGATTGAAAAAATTCATTATTTTGCTGAAATATTATTAACTATATTTGTCATGATAAGGAAATGAATAATCCCCCTAAACTCCTAAGAATAATGGGTATTTTCATAGTAATTAAATTGAATCACGAAGTTTTATATCAATCCCTTCTTTACGAGTCCGTAAATCGTAATAAAGTACAGCTTTAATGCATTGCCAAAAAGGAAATAAAATAGCAGAGATAGAAAAAGAAACAATAAAAGATAAGGGGTAATAAATAATCCCAAAAGTTGTAATATCTTGCGAAAAAATGATCATCAATATCGACTGAATTAAAGTATCAATGAGTTGTAGCACTACAGCAATAGGAATTGTGATTAGAAAAGCAACAAAACTAATTAACATAATCCGCCAAATAAATTGTTTGCTTAGCTGCCAACTGCGATTAATTGCTTTAGTTGATGAAGATTGATTCTCAATAGCTATGGCTAAATCTGCTAAATATAATCGAGAATTAACCCAAAAAAAACTAGCTATAAATAAAACAAATAATACTATTGCTAAAAGAACAAAAATTGCCCACAAAAACCAGGAGTTCGCTTGAGATACAAAGGCTCCTAAAAGACCTACAATAACCGCGATAATAATACCGAAGAATATATACCATCCCACAAAGATTAAACCAATTAAGAATGCAGTTCCGAAAAACGTCCACAAACGAGGATTAATATGACGACGTGCATCTCTCACACTTTCTGGTTGTCCACTGACTTCTCCATAAGCTAAACGGGATAATAAACCAGAAATAGCCATAAACTTTGCCCATCCATAAATGGGAACAAGTAGCCAAAAATAGGAAAGTAAACCTAACTTATAATAGACAACAAAGCGATCGCGATAAATACGAGCAGCAGCACTAATGACATTGCCGACACTCAAAGGGCCAAGAGATTGATACTCTGGAGAAGTATTAGACATCAAAGATAATCAGTAAAAACGCCAAAAAAAGAAACTCAACATTATGTTAAAGCAAGTTACTAGAAATCTGGGGAAAATATAATGAAAATTCAACTTTGGATTGCAAGACGGGAACCCTATTGGCAACGACTGGATTTCCTGTTAAAAAAAATCGAAAAAAAGGGTATTGAATGTTTAAATGCCTCAGAAATTCAGGAACTATCGGCATTATATCGCTCTGTCTCAGCAGATCTGGCCCGTGCTAAAACCTTCAAAGTCGGTAGCATTATCATTCAAGACTTACAGCAATTAACTACCCGTGCTTATAGTCAAGTTTATCAAGCACCTCGTGGTCAAGACTGGGGAGGTATTTGGAGATTTTGCTGTTGGGGATTCCCGGAAACAGTGCAGAAAACCTGGCCATATACAGCGATCGCAACTCTCACCTTTGTTCTCGGTGGGTTAATCGCTTGGTGGTATGCTTGGAGCGATCCTAATTTTATCGCTATGGTGGCTCCTCCAGAATTAATCAGCAAGGTTAGGGATGATCAAGAGTTATGGATGGGATCAATTATTGGGGTGGAACCCTTAGCCTCCAGTGGCATCATGATCAATAATATGTCAGTTTCCTTTAGAGTGGTCAGTGGTGGTATTATTTTCGGCATTTTGACCCTATTTATTCTCTTTTATAATGGCTTACTCATTGGCACTATTGCGACGCTTGTGGGACAAAATAATTTAGCCTATCCCTTCTGGGCCTTTGTCTTTCCTCATGGTTCCCTGGAATTACCGGCCATTTTTTTATCAGGAGGTGCCGGTTTACTGATTGCTAAAGCGTTACTGTTTCCAGGAGAGTATAAACGGGCCGATGCTTTGAAAATCTATGGATTACAAGCAGCGAAACTGGTTTTTGGTATTGTTCCTCTATTATTCATTGCAGGAATAATTGAAGGCTTTTTTTCCCCTAACCCTTCCGTCCCCGATCCCCTTAAATATCTTGCTGGGTTACTGTTGTTTATACTTTTGATTCAGTATTTTAGCGTGAACACAAAATTAGGGCTTAATAATATTAAGTCCCTACGAGGATCAAAAATTACAACAAATGACGGGCTTTAATTTCTAGATAACGTTCCACTAATGGTTCAGTAATGTGATTAGCCGGTGCATCCAAGACTAAAACCCCTTTTTGTTGCATTTGCGCTAAAGCAACTTGACGCTGCGACAGCATATCTAAAGCGACACTACGACGGTAAAGATCCTGGATGGTTTCCGTTTGACTGTGGGCGATTTGATCCACTTGAGGATCTCGTAAAGTGACACAAAAAGGCAAATAACGAGGAGTTAAACGTTGCATGGCGGTTAATAATTCTGCTGAGGCGATTTTATCAATAATATCGGTGATTAACACTACTAAAGCACGACGATGTTGTTGATTGACTAATCTGGTCACGGAACCAAAATAGTCCGGTTCCAATAACACCGGTTGCACAGGGGTTAAACGTTCGATAATTCTTGAAAGTTGACTTTGCCCCCTTTCTGGGGGTATCCAAGTGACCACTTCTCTGTCAAAAACTCCAATTCCGACACGATCGCCTCGATTTAACCCCGTTAAGGCTAAAGAGAGGGTACTATTGAGGGCCCAATCAAACCGTTTTAATCCTTGCACCTGTGCTGTCATTAACCGTCCGCGATCGAGTAGAATGATTAGGGTTTGTTCTCGTTCTTCTTCTAAAACTTTAACGATAGGATTAGTTCGTCTGGCACTAGCTTTCCAGTTAATTAAACGGGTATCTTCTCCACTGATATATTCTCGTAATTCGCTAAATTCTGTACCTTGAACTATACGACGACGGAAACTCATGGTTCCCGTATTTTCTAGACTCAGTGCGATTCGTTCCTACGAAATCCTCTCAAGAGGAGGGATGTAGGGCTTTTCAGTTAAGTAACCAATAGGTTGAGTTCGCACTTTAATCCCTAACTGAAATGATAACTTGTGTTCCATCAAAGTGA
>JBFRWO010000124.1:0-23812 GCA_051439625.1 Crocosphaera sp.
ATAGATATCTTGGTTCTTTATTTCTTGAAGAACAACATCACAAATATTTAAGTCTTCTTCAATAGCAGCATTCACTTCAGTTGCCTTACAAACCAACAAAATAATATCAGGATATTCGTCTCTGATAGCATTTTTAATACTTTGAAAGGGAGTTTTAGCTGGATCATTTTTTCGTGGGGTTTCCGCTTCTTGTAATCCCCTTGTATCTAAAATTCTAACCACTTCAACACCATCATGATTATAGGTTTTCCATTCTGCTTTGCCTGTTTCTGGTTTAACATGACTGACTTGAGCAACTTTGAATCCACAAATTGCATTGATTAAAGAAGATTTACCAGAGCGGGTTCTTCCTATTACCATAATGCGAGGTGGACGTAATGCTTGTGTTGCCGAACGTATGTTATTAATACTTCCTTGTAGATTTCCAGAGAAAGGAATGATTTCAAGAACTTTGTTTAATATACTTAAGACAGTTTCAGTCCGATTTAAAGCTATTGCTTCCATAATTTTATCCCTATTAAAGCCATAATACTTAACTATACTCTTAAATTTTTGTTGAAAAATCCGTACACTTACATAAATTCTAGATATAAGGCTGAATTTGCTGGCGAACTTTTAGATTACTCATAAACAAACTAAGTGGTTAGACAAATTTAAAGTTATCTGTGAAAAAAGGGAACAGGGAACGGGGAACAGGCAACAGGTAAGGGTTATAGATTTGTTAATATAAGTTAATATAGTGCTGTTTATTTATGTCCGACTACTTATACTATATTTTTGTAACATAATATCACACACTTACGTTGTTGAAATTCGTGTTAGCTTAGCTATACATATTTTATTAGTTAAAAGGGCTTTAATTAAAGATAATTGTATGGTTAATTTGTCGTAGTATGGATAAGAAACTAATAATTTAATAGAAATAATCTTAAATCTGTATGCTATTGGTATTTCTGATGATTTATTACCGAAAATATCAGGCAATAAAACTTCTTTCTAGTTATGTTACCCATTCTAAGTTAGACAAAATAATGGTTAAATCGTTATCATTGTTAATACCATAATTCTACTATAAATCTTATGAGTCGTTCACCAAATAATGATCTTTCCCGTGAAATCAAAAAACAAGTTACTATTTTAGGCAGTTTTGTCAGTATTTTTTGGATTACCGAACTAATTGACATCTTTATTTTACAAGGAAGGTTAAATCAATATGGAATTAAACCCCAAAGTTTAATAGGTTTACGAGGTATTTTATTTGCCCCATTTTTACATGGAGGTTTACCCCATTTGATCGGTAATACTGTACCTTTTCTGGTGTTGGGATGGTTAGTTATGCTGCAAGAAACCAACGATTTCTGGATTGTTACTGCATTAACCATGTTAGTCGGAGGGTTGGGAGTCTGGTTATTTGCTGCACCCACCTCCATTCATATTGGTGCCAGTATTTTAATTTTTGGTTACTTAGGGTTTTTGTTACTAAGGGGTTATTTTCAGCGTAATTGGCCCTCCATTTTTCTGTCTGTTTTAGTCGCTTTTCTTTACGGTGAATTAGTCTTAGGAGTATTACCCTCAGCACGAGGAATTTCTTGGCAAGGTCATTTATTTGGCTTTTTAGGTGGGGTTTTGGCAGCGAAATTAATCCCCACTAAAAAATCTCGTTAGTCCTTATAAACTAGACTCAATGGACAAAACAGCATCGAATTGACTGGTAGAATCATTGGGAAAACTAACCGTCATTCCTAACCCTTTGATAGACTCTAAAATTAGTTGACTTTCTGGGGGAATGGTTCCACTGGGGAAACCTTCTAACTGTTGATTCAGTTGTGCAAAATCAAGATAAAAATAGCCCAAATTTTGAGAAGGTAATGAGGATTTAATTTCTTTAAAGTTGGGATTATTGAGCAAATTTTCTTGTTTATTTGATTCTTTCACAACTTCAAAAGATGTTCCCAAAGTTACCATCAAATTTCGCTTATTCAACCACCCATGAGATAAGACAATCCCTTGACCAGGAACTATCCATTCAACTACGTTAGTACCCTTCACATTTTTCTCGTTTACATCAAAACTAGCATTACTTTGAGCAAATTCAGTAAACTTTTCTAGGGTATTACTAGCTGTTGAGCGATCGCTGGTTTCTAAGAGGATCATTCCCCCTAATCCGAAGTTAGCAATTCCTCCCCGATCTAACTCAATAACTCCGAATCCAAACTCTCCATCCATCCAATTAAAAATGTCTCGATCTGCATCTAATTTTATCTGACGGAAACCGCTACGAATCCCTCTGACTAAACTATTCACGTCTCGATCTTCTCGACCCATTTCTACTAATTGATTCCATCCTTCATTGATTCCTTGTCCATTAGTTAATAAGAAGGTTCTTCCAGGAAATTCTCCTAAGATATTGCCTTTAACTTGCTTAGGTTTTGGCTCAGTTTTATCAGGGTCAAGATTAGCGATCGCTTGTAAGTGTAATCCCTGTTTTTCTGCGCCTAGTCCAATCACAATCGACTCTACTTCTTCTAACTGCTTCAAGCTAGTTTCTGGAATAGGTTGATCTGTATTTTCTAAAAATTGTTCAACTGTTTTTCCATAATTAGGAATATAAATATTCAACAGAGAATTGTCCACCGATAGTGGTTGTTTTAACAATTTTCTCGCTCTGGGTTTATCTGCATAAGAAGAAGAACCTTGGAAACTATCAATAGCTGTTTCAATCGTATAATCTTTTTCAGCTAACACTAAACGATTTTCTAACAGAGCAAAGCTAAAATTTTCACCTGAATAATTTTGGGCTTTGGTAATGGTAATGTTTTGATATTCTCTCGTTTCTAGAGTTAAGTCTCCTTCTATTTGTAGTTTGTCAAAAAATCGCTTAGCTTTGAGTTTATTTTGAACACCAATAACTATTAAAGGTTGTACATCTTCAGGCAACGGTGATGATTTTCGAGGAGGAAGAAAAGCAATTGTAATTCCATCTATCCAAGGTTGAATATCTTTGGCAAAGGAAATATTGTTTTCAGAAAATATTTCTTGATCCAATTCCTCAAGACGGGTTTCAATTTCTTTTTTAACTTCAGGAGTGCCATAGTTCGATAACTGTTGCCAAGCTTTCTCATTGGTAGATAAATAACCACTGGCAAACGCTGATTCGGGGATCACTTCTGCTGCCACTAGAGGGGTTATACTTTGATTGGCAAGAAACGGTAATTCCCCTTGAAAATAATAATAAGCTCCCGCGGTTCCTGCTGCTATTATAGCGGTTGCTCCAACCAGAGGAAAGAAACCACAACCTGATTTATTATTAGTTGACATAATTTTTATCCGTATTGATTATTTTCATTATAATTAATCATCTAATATCAACGAAGTCGAATAATTATTACTCTAAGCATCAATTATAATCAATTAAAAGAAGAAAAAATATTTTTTAAAATAAACTATAATATGGCAAGAATTGATATTTTATTAAGTATTATCTGTTTTTTGGGGTTTGATTTGAATTTTTTGAAATTTTTTAAACACCAAAATTAGCGGAATTTAAAATTACTTAATGGGCTGTTTTTGTAATAAATCTTAATTAATTATTTTTTAACAATAACCCATTTCTTTACGTCCTCCTGCATCAATGACCAAACATTGAACATTGAACATTGAACATTGAACATTAAACATCTTTCATTTTGGTTTCAAGCCTCTCCCTTTAGGGAGAAAGAAGTTTGGGAGAGGTTTCAAGCCTACTTCCAAACGAATGATAAATGATAAATGATAAATGTTAAATGATAAATGAAATGACGAACTGTCTTTATACGACAAAAAAAACCATCATGCTATTGCTCAATGGTCAGGATTGCTACTATAGAAAATGTTCTAACTAATTTTTGTATTAGCTTTGATTATTTTTCCTGTTTAATGGCTGCCAAAACTTGGGCATGAATTGTCCCATTCGTGGCTAAAACACCGTGATTATTGATCAATTTTGCCCCAAGAGAAAAATCTAAAGGTTTACCATCTAAATCTGTTACTTTTCCTCCGGCTTCTTCCACAATAATCACTCCAGGTGCATGATCCCAAATATTTTCTTTTTTCCCCTTAAATTGCGGTAAAGGGACTCTGGTGTAAAAATGAGCCTCTCCTCTAGCGATCGCCCCATATTTAGCCAAAGAATCCATCTGTTTCGCTGTATAAGTCAAACCTAAACGGCGATCAACGGCGGTTTGTACTCCCCGATCGCTATGAACCGATTCCACACTTTCGATGCGATACAACTGCTCAAAATTCGACGAAGGATCGACTTGAATAGGTTGAGAAGTTCCCCCTTCTAAGGGTATTTCTATCGCCCCTTGACCTCGAATTCCTAAGAAAATCACACCCTTACCACCGTCTTCTCTAGGAAAAGCAGGACAAGCTAACACCCCTAACTTTACCTCTCCATCTTCCACCAGAGCCAAAGCAACGGCGTATTGATCCCCCCGAATAAATCCTTTTGTGCCATCGATAGGGTCCAAAGTCCAATAACGTTGGGCAACCTGTCCATTCCCCCAGTTAATCCAATCTATGACATTATCCGAGGTAGCAGTGGGAATAGTTTGTTGTACCTGTTCAATAATTTGCTGACGTACCCCTGCTAACTCAGGTTTTTGTAAGAAAGTAGCATCTTCTTCCCCAATCACAGGATCATCAGGAAACCCCTCAATTAACCCTTTACACAAAATAGCTTGCGCCCCAAAATCTGCCACAGTTACGGGACTGGTATCAGCCTTTTTAACCGCTTTTCCTGCGTCCGTTTTTTGCACTCGTTGACAAAGTTTAGCCCCTTCTGTGACTATTTTCAAAGCTAATTCTTTTTCTGCTTGGTAATTCATTTTTTAGCAAAATTATTAATTGTTAATTGTTAATTGTTAATTGTTAATTGCTTAAGCATTGCTTCTACCACACGATTTAAACCCACAGAATTAGATGCTTTAAATAAAATGCGATCGCCTGGTTGAATGATTTCGGTTAACCGTTGTATCAATTGTTCGTGGGTTAAAAAAGATTGGGTTTCAATGGTTTTCACCCCTTCAATAATAGCTTTGGCTTCGGGATCATCCACCAAAATAAACAGACCATCAATGCCCAATTTTTCGGCTGTTTCCCCCACTTCCCGATGTAATTCGGCAGAAGCTTCTCCCAATTCCTTCATGGTACCAAGAACAGCTAAATGACGGCTTCCTGGGGTATCTTTGAGCAGTTGTAAGGCTGCCTTCATGGATTCTAAACCAGCGTTGTAGGTTTCGTCTAGAAGGATGACATCGTTTTTTAAGGAATATTGTTGCGATCGCCCTTGAGGAAGATTGACTGTTACCCCTTCTTTTAAAACAGTCCAGTCCAAGTTTAACTGTTGCGTCACAGCTAAGGCCGCTAAATAATTCAAGGCGTTATGACGGCCAGGTAGAGGTAAAGGAAAATCTATCCCTTTAACCCTTAATATTTGATTTTCTAACAATTCTCCTGTAATGTCTCCTCCTTCTAAACCATAGGTGATGGTTTTGCCTTGCCACACCGTCGCTGCTGTTGCCATGAGACGTTTATCATCGTGGTTGAGAATAGCCACACTATCTTTAGGCATTTCGGCCAATAATTCACATTTAGCCTCAGCGATCGCCTGTCGTGATCCCAGTCTTCCAATATGTGCTGTTCCCACATTGGTTATAATGCCGATGGTAGGAGAGGCAATTTGACTTAAGAGGGCAATTTCTCCTTTGCCTCGCATGGCCATTTCAATCACAGCGTAGTCATGATTTGTGGTTAATCCCAGTAGAGTTTTGGGTACGCCGATTTCGTTATTATAATTAGCTTGGGTTTTATGGACGTTGCCGTAAACTCCTAAGACGGCAGCAATAATTTCTTTGGTTGTGGTTTTACCCACAGATCCAGTTATGCTAACTATAGGTATCTGTACCTGATTTCGCCACCAATTTGCAATTTTTTGATACGCGCTCAAGGTATCTTTAACAACAATTTGTGGGATTTTCTTAGTTGATTGTACAGAGACTTCGTGGTTAACAATTACAGCGATCGCTCCTTTGGAAATTACATCATCAATAAAGAGATGTCCATCAAATTTATCTCCTTGTAAAGCAATAAAAATATCATTTTCCTGTATTGTTCTACTGTCGGTACTAATTTTGTTGATAGCTTTGTTAGATAAAGGTTGCGAAATTTCTTCTAGAATGATAGACAATATATTCGGAATTTCACTGAGAATCATAGTAATAATTTGCAATAACTACTGAGAGAAATATGGAAAATTTACGGAGGAAAATTAATTGAAACTTCGTGATCAAGATCACATACAAAAGGTGGGTTTTTCGTTATTTTAAGATATGTCTTTAAAAAATAAAGTTCAACTAGGAAAGTCTATTCTATATAAATGTAAATGAGATCATAAGTAGATTAGATAGAGATAACAAAACTCACACAAAAGCGATTTTCAAAATTTTTTCCTACATTGTCACAATTTAGGAAGGAGACAACCAACACTGTTGACCATAACCAAAAATCTAAAAATACTTGAGCAATTACTATCATCACACCATAAGTGGGCAATAAACTTACCTATAACCTAAACGGAATTTTACAGCCCCAGGTTAAATTAATCAATTAAAACGGGCTGACGGCCATGAAGAATCTGAATCAAAGCTACTCAAGACAACAAGGATCTCAAGAAGAACAAGTCATTTACGACTACTTCTTACAGCGTATCCGAACCGACACCCCAGGTCAGTTGGTTGATGGTTTTCGTCGGTTATTTATCGAGGGACGAGGATTTCGTGACCTTGAAGTTTCTACGGCCTTGGAAAAAATCGTTAAACGGAAAAATAACGAACATCAGTTTAATTACTTCTTCAACCGTTGTTGTCATATTTTGATTAATCATTGGCAGATGGATGTCCAGTCCCAGGCTGCGATTCCTGAGTTAATTGGACTTTTAGAAAATCTTACCCCTCCTCGCAATGGTTATCATAGTACAGCTAATCGTGTCAGATATCTGGTCAAAAACTTCACCCAGTGCGATGAGAATCTTAAACTTCAACGGTTAGCGCGAGTAATTAACAGCAAACTAAATCCCGATAAGTCTAATCTGGTGGGTAACTTGATTCATCGTTATCCTTATCTATACAATCATTGTCTGTTGGGAGATGAAAGTAGTCAAGAACACCAACAAACCGTTAGAAAAGTTAAAAATCAAACAGAAAAACGTTTTGAGGTTAATCTATCTCGCTATGTTACCTACAAGGTTAGATTAGCCCAAATTTCACGTTCCCCTGAGTTAGCAGTCCAGAAAAGTCGGATTATTCGTCCTGTAAAAAACCCCACTCTCCTCAGAGATAAAGAGTTAAACCAAGCTTTAAAGCATTATATGGGAACAGTGGATCGAGGTTATAGCTATAAGAGTTTATCCCAAAACTTCTTGACTCATACGGTTCATACTAAAACCTTTGGACGTTATAAAGACGATCTTTATGAGTATATTCTCACTTCTTTAGATCCTAAATATTCCAAAGGACAATTTAATAAAAATCTTTATAATTTACTACAGAATACTCTTCCTGAATGTAATCACCAAAGACCCACCGAGTTCTTAATTTTACGGACTTCAAGTCAATTAATGAACTTTCTGGTGGTTGAAAACGGGAAGAAACCAGAACACTACGTTTTTGTGGATATGATTTCTAACATGGGAGTGACCCGTACTATGGGTTTATTGCTTAAGGTGGTTTTGATCTCTGGCAAAGTTAAACCCTACCTAGAAAAGCGTTTTTCTATCCTCTTTAACCATTATGAATCATTTACTAAAGAGGGGGTTCCCTGGTTGGTCAAATCTTTAGAAAATTTACAAGTAGCGTTTAGTGTTCATTTTGGTAAAGTAGATTTATCCTGCTTAAAGCAAGTAAAAATGAGATAAGTCTATGTTTCAAGCGACACGCCGTCGTTTAGCTCTATGGTACACTACAGTTACAGCGATTTTGCTTCTTCTGTTTGCTACAGGGGTGTTTTTTTATGTTCGTAGCACCCTAGTAGAACGGGTTGATGACACTTTAAAGCACGTTGTAGAGGTGGTTAACCGTTCTTTGGTAATCGAGTCGGTTTCTGTGTCCGAGGGACGTTATAAGGTCAATGTGGAGGCTAGTTTTCGAGATAATGCTGAGGAAGCAGAAGACGATCACATCGATCTCGAATGGTTTAATCCTCAAGGAGAGTTAGTCTGGTCAACTTTTAGCGATCCTCCCATCATTCCCCTTCATCTTAACCGACGGGCGGAAACGGTTCATCTTAGTGGCGATCACATTCTTAGACAAGTCACTCAAAGAATTAATTTAGACCGTTATATTTTAGGTTATTTACGGGTTAGTCATCCTTGGTTTGAGGTGACAAAACCTATTCGTCAACTGAGTGTTGATCTCGCATTGGGAACGTTAATTACTATTATTATTGTCGGGTTTATTGGTTGGTTTTTATCTGGTTTGGCGATTCAACCTATACGAGACTCTTATCACAGTTTAAAACAATTTACGGCGGATGCTTCCCATGAGTTAAGAAACCCTATTGCTACTATTCAAACCAATGTACAAATGGCTTTAGCTTATGGAAATAGTGATCCACAAGTGCAACAAAGACAGTTAAAAGTGGTAGAAAGGTTAACACAAAGGTTAGGAAATTTAGTCAATGATTTATTATTTTTAGCCCGATCTGATAGTGGAATGTTACAAATTAAACAGCAAACTATTCCTTTAGATGCTTTATTAATTGAAGTGATAGAAGAACAAAGAATTTTAGCACAACATAAGAACATATTTTTATCATTACATATCGTAGAAACTGAACAAAATAGTTTGTTAACAAATGAGTTGGAAAATAATGAAGATAATTTCAGTTTATCGGGGGATTGGGATCAATTAGCTCGTTTATTTACCAATTTAATTAGTAATGGTTTAGAACATAGTTTTTCGGAGGATAATAGCTTAAAAAAAGAGCAAAAAGTTGCCTCCGTTGAAGTAGAATTAACAAAAATTAAACGAGATCGTTTACATCATTTACAAGTCAAAGTAAAAGATACAGGAAAAGGAGTTCCTCAAGCAGCTTTAAGTCATTTATTTGATCGATTTTATCAGGTTGATCCTTCTCGAAAAAGTACAGGAGGTTCTGGGTTAGGATTGGCGATCGCTCAAGCAATTATAGATAATCATCATGGACAAATTAAAGTAGAAAGTGAGCTTAATAAAGGCACAATTTTTACTGTTATTTTGCCTACCTAAATTCATTAATTTTTTATTAACAATAATTTTTTATATTTTCAGTACATTATAATTAAGTAGTGAGCTTACAAAAAATACAATAAAGTTCTACAAATCACCCTAAATTATGACCCTAAAATCATCTAATTATCAATTCAACTATACGCCCCATTGTAAACCCAATCAATTAATTTGTGGTCATGGACAAACAGCAATTATTACAGGATGGACTGTAAGACAATCAATTGCTAAAAAATTGAACCCAGAAGACTATGCAGTTATCGGAAATTTATACAGTCCAACTAGGGGAATTAGTCCTTTAATTCGTAATTTATTAGCTAATCCTCATGTGAGATTTTTAGTTATTTTAGATGCAACTAAAGAAGACAAAAATGCAGGTAGTTGTCAATGTTTTCTAGACTTTTTAGAACAGGGTTTTATTCAAGGAAAAAGTGATACTGGTCGAGATATTTGGGTTATTAATTCTGAAATTAATGGATATATTGAAATCGAAATTGATGCTAATGCTTTAGAAACTTTACGTCAATCTCTAGATTATAAACTGGCAAATTCTATTAAAGAAGTAGTCAATTATGTTGAAGAATTTAGTCAAATAAATAATAAACAACCTTGGGGAAAACCGTTAACATTTCCAGTGATAGAAAACACTCCAACGGTGTTACCAGGACCGAGATATGGTCATCGTATTGAGGGGAAAACTATAGCAGAAACATGGGTTAAAATATTGCAGAGAATTAAAACTACAGGAACTATTAGACCGACTCAATATGGACAATGGCAAGAATTAATTGATCTCACTTCTATTGTAACCGATGAACCCTCAAATTTTTATTTTCCTAGTCCTAATTATTTACCAATAAAACGAGAATTTATTAATGATTATATTGGTCAAATTCTTGATGATGCACCTCAAAAAGAAGGAGTTAAATACACTTATGGTCAAAGGTTGCGATCGTGGTTTGAACGGGATCAAATTAAACAAGCAATTGATAAATTAATCAGTGATAAAGATTCATCTAGAGTGGTTATGTCTCTATGGGATGTTAAAGATTATGAAAACAATGATAGTCCTCCTTGTTTAAATCATATTTGGGTAAGAATAGTTGATAATGAACTATCATTAACTGCGACATTTCGTAGTAATGATATGTTTTCTGCTTGGCCGGCAAATGCAATGGGTTTACGAGAATTACAACAGCATATTAGAAAAGAAATTAATAATAAATCTAATCATAATTTTCAGGTTGGACCCTTAATCATTATAAGTCAAAGCGCACATATTTATAGTGATTGTTGGGAACACGCAGACAAAGTTATTGAAACAGAATATACTAGAATATGTCAGGAAATAACTTATAATGATCCCAGTGGAAGCTTTTTAATTTCTATCAAAGATAATGAAATTATGGTTGAACATATTACCCCAGGTTCGGGAGAAGTGGTTAACTGTTATTCAGGAAAAACTGCTAGAAAACTTTATCAAAAAATTGCTGATACTTGTCCCAGTCTTGAAATAAAACACGCTATCTATTTAGGAACAGAATTACAAAAAGCAGAAATATGTTTAGTTAAAAAGTTAGATACTTATCAACAAGATAAACCTCTTATTTTTTAATTTGTCAGTATCTACAACTCTAATCAATAATTTTTCCAAAAAAACATGACTATTTTAAGTGACCAAGATATCAAAAAAGAACTAGGTATAAATATTTATATATACCCATATAAAGCTGAAAATTTGAAAGGAGCTAGTTATAATTTAACTGCTAGTAACTTAGCTTGGGATTTGTCTACTAAAGAGAGTATTTATGATGCTACTAAAAAGAAAATTATTATTAAAAAGTATACAACTGCATTAATAGAAACTCATGAAACAATTTGGGTATCACAAAAAATTGCAGGAACTTATTATTCACGAGTAAGAAAAGTTTCAGAAGGGACTGGACATATTAGTACAACACTCGATCCTAATTATCTTGGATGTTCTTTGATTGCTTTACATAATCATAGTGAATCTACTATTGAAATAGAACCAGAAACTGACCCTTTTGTAACAATTATATTTCAATATTTACATACACCATCAACTACAGAACATAGAGGAAATACATCAGGGAGAAGAGAATTACTTAGTACATTGGGAATACAATTAACTAAAGAAGAAACAAAATCTCTTGATAAAGACTTTATGAATGACAAAGATGCACTTTTAAAAAAATTACCAGAGTCTAAAGATTATAAAGAAATCTTGGAAAATCGGACTCAAGAAGAAGAATTAAGAGAATCTGAAATCAAAAATACTATTAGAAGACATTCTTTTAAGAAATTCTATATTTTATTAAGTATATTACTGGGATTTTTTATAGTATGTGGATTTATACTTAATACACAAGATGAAAATTCTCGTTCTAAAAACTGGTATAATATGTCAGTTAAAGTTATTGACTCAACTACTCCTAGTGTGGTGTTAGCTTTAATAGCTTTAATCGTTGTTGATATTGATCGTAGAAGCAAAGAATGATTGTAAAAAAAGTCAAAATATAGGGAATAAAATGCACCTTAAAATCATCAAACTCAATCAACAAGCAATAACTCCTAAATATGAACATGAAAATGATTCAGGACTTGATTTAGTTTCTATAGAAACCGTAGAAATAGCATCAGGAGAAAGTAAATTAATTAAAACAGGAATTTCCATTGAATTACCCCCTAATACCGAAGCACAAATACGTCCTAGAAGTGGACTTGCATTAAAACATCAAATTACTGTTTTAAACACTCCAGGAACCATTGACGAAGGATACAGGGGAGAAATAGGGGTTATCTTAATTAATCATGGTCAAACATCATTTAAAGTCACCCAAGGAATGAGAATTGCTCAGATGTTAATTGCTCCTGTTATTCGTGTTAAAATCGAAGAAGTGGAACAGTTAAGTGATACCATGAGAGGAAAAGGTGGCTTTGGTTCTACTGGAGTTTAACGTTATTCTTTTAAGCAATGAACATCCCCCAATTTTTTGAGTGGGACGAAAATAAACGCCAAACTAATATAGAGAAACATGGGATCGACTTTGCTGACTTAGAGAGGATTTTTAGTAATCCATTTATACAGCGTATTGATGACCGTATTGATTATGGGGAAACAAGAATCATCCTCTTAGGTCAATTAGACGGAGTTATCCTCTATATTGTTTATAGTTCATAAAAATATAGTCAAATATGACATATCTTTATTTTGCAGGTGTAACCCCGACTGGGTGAACTACAATACCCTCTATCCCATAGTCAAAGACATTTGGGACTGCTTTTTTCAGGAGTAGATTTGGTTTTTTCTTTTTTTTGATTATCTCGATCTGATGTGATCTACTTTCTAGTACCTATAGAGTCGGATTGTTTACCGACTTCGCACCCCAGAAGGACTTTCACCCTAACAATTCAGATGTCATCGACTCTTAAAAACCCAATCTACTTAAGTTATATATTACTATAGATGACAATGTTTGACTATATTTGTGTTGAATGTTTACGATACTTGGCGTGGAGATGTCTGTCGGTTGATTAGTGCTAGGAGGGCCAACCAAGGTGAAAGACGAAAATATTACCAGAGTTTCTCGTGAACAATGGGCGAAAATGAAGGGGGAAACTGATTGGGATAAGATTAAAAGGATGAGTGATGAGGAGATCGAAAAAAATGCCCTAGATGATCCCGATAGTCAACCTATTCCTGACGAAATGTGGGAAGATGCTCAAGTTGTTTTTCCTCAACAAAATACCGCAGTTAACAGGTGAGTCTAAAAAGCCAAATTACTACTAATTAAAAATATCAATGACTTTTCTCGAAGAACAAAGACCCAGTTGGGACGAATACTTTATGATGATCGCTAAATTGGCCGCTACTCGGTCAACCTGTTTGGCCTTTCCAGTGGGTGCGGTTATTGTCAAAGATAGACAAGTATTGGCCACAGGATACAACGGTTCGCCATCCGGTTCAGCACACTGTACAGCGCAAGGATTTTGTTACCCTGGACTGGATAGCTGTGATAGTTCCAGTAGTCTGCCTTCCCGTGCTGTTCACGCTGAAGCAAATGCGATCGCTCAAGCAGCAAAACACGGCATTTCTACAGAAGGTGCTAGTATTTATGTTACCTTAGAACCCTGTCTTTACTGCTTAAAATTAATTATTTCTGCTGGTATTAGAGAAGTTTTCTATGAAAGCGAGTTTAATAAGGGTGAAAAAGTCTTGGTTAGAGATGCTTTTATCAAAGACGGTTTAGTGAGTTTTACTCAAATAAAGTTATCCCAAGAAACAGCAAAACGCGCATCTTTATTCCTCTTGAATCCTACCTTAACAGCGAGAGAAAAGCTAGAAAATACTCAAGCTTTTCAAACTTTATAAAGGTAATTTTTGAATTGCTTTATTAGAACCAATAACGACCATTGATAATTCCTTATCTAATTTTTCCTGAGGGTTAGGGTTAATTTTGAACTTGTCATCATTTCCTATTGCTAAGACACTAATTTTATAACGACTTCTTAAATGTAATTCTTCCAGAGTTTTTCCATGAAACTCTTCAGGAATACGAGTTTCTACAATACTATTATCGGGGTCAAGTTCAAACCTTTCCAGCACTCCTGGGTTTTTGGTTAATAAATGTCCTAAATCACATCCTGCTTGGTATTCTGGAAAGACAACTAAATCTGCTCCAACCCTTTGTAGTAGTTTACCATGAATATCAGATGAAGCTTTGGAAACAACATATTTTACTCCACCTTCTTTAACGTTTAAAGTAGTAATAATACTTTCTTCTAAATAGTTACCGATAGCAATAATAACTGTATCAAATTCAAAGATTCCTGCTTCTTTTAAAGCATTGGGTTTAGTGGAATCTAATTCAATAGCACTAGAAGCAAGTTTTTCTGCTAAAACTTGAGCAACTAACGCTTCCTTGATGTCAGTTCCTAACACTTCATATCCTAATTTATGAAGGGTTCCACAAACAGCACGGCCAAATCTTCCTAATCCAATAACAGCAAATTGACGGGTTTCTCGACGGAGACTACTAAAAAAATTTAAGGATTTCAAGTTGATACCTCACCCTTATTTTAACAATAGTTTGCTTCTTCCTTATTATATCAAATTTAATGCCTATCCCACTAATAAAGTTTCTTCAGGATATTGAATAACCCTGGGACGAGTTTCTCCTGCGATCGCTGCCATAAATACCAGAATTCCTACTCTTCCAGTATACATAGTTAAGATTAATAAAAGTTGGGAAATTGCTGATAATTTGTCTGTAATTCCTGTGGATAATCCTACGGTAGCAAAAGCAGAAATAACTTCAAATAAAACTTGTAATGAAGTGCGTCCTGATTCAAAAAAGCTAGGATGAAAAATACCCTCATTTAAGTAGATCAAGAAAGTCATCAACACTACCATATTAGTAGAACCAAAAACCACTGCTACTGCTTTTAACATTAATGGTACAGGAATTTCTCTCTTAAACATTACCACCTCATCATTACCTCTTAAAACGGAACGAGTACAGTTAGTTAAAATCCTCAGTGTTGTTGTTTTAATTCCCCCTCCTGTTCCACTAGGACTCGCACCAATAAACATTAATCCCATAGTTAATAATAAACCAGCAAAGGTCATTCCTCCGATATCAATACTATTAAAACCAGCAGTTCTTGTGGTAACAGATTGAAACCATGCTGTTAGTAATTTACTCCTTAAATCGAGATTACCTAATGTATCAGGGTTAAGATATTCCACGAGAAAAAAGATTAGAGTTCCGAATAATAATAAAATTGCCGTTGTACTAATTACTACCTTAAAATTTAAAGAAAAAACCCATCTTTCTCGCTTTCTAGTAACAAAATGAACAATGGCCATATAAAGTTCCATAATAACTTGATAACCAATGCCACCAAAAATAATCAATAAAGGAATAACAAAATTAATAGTTAAAGAATCATCCAGACTGGTTAAGCTATCAGAAAATAGGCTAAAACCTGCATTATTCCAAGCACTAATACTATGAAAAATTGCATACCATAATCCTTTGAAAGTTCCATATTTTTTAGAAAATACATTAAGCATCAAGAGAATGCCTAAAATTTCAAAAACTAGAGTTGTAGCAATAATAGAACGAATCAGAGTCTTACTATTCCCTTGTAAAAAAGGACGATCAAAAGACTCTTGTATGGCTAATTTTTGTCTGAGATCAAACCTTCGACCTAATAATAAAATCAGGAAAGTTGTAGTAGTCATATAACCTAACCCTCCCACTTGAATTAATAGTAAAATAATTAATTGACCCCAGAAAGAAAAATAACTTCCTGTATCAACAACAATTAATCCAGTAACACAAACAGCAGAAGTAGCCGTAAATAAAGCAACTAGAGGATTATTCCAACTACCATCATAAGTTGCAAAAGGTAACATTAATAATAGCGTTCCTACAGCAATTACCGCAAGAAAACCGACACAAATCGTCCTAGCAATTGTCATTATAAAAGAGGAAATCTACAAAAGGATAGACTAACTTATTATCAATTATTGCTTATTTATTGTCAATTTTTTATTATCTATTTTACTAATTAACCATGATCAGAATTATTATGGCTTAAACTTAAAAACTGCGAATTTGCAGATTCTCCTCTCTTTTTAGTGGAACCGTTAGACCATTGAGATACAGATGCAGACACCGTTTCTTGTTGCAGTTGATCGAGGGTTTCCACAAAATCTTTAATCCCTTTAAACCTTCCATAAACAGAAGCAAAACGAATATAGGCCACCTCATTTTCTTCCCGTAAATATTTTAGTACCAACTTGCCAATTTCGTGAGTGGTAACTTGTCGTTGAGGACGTTGTTGTAAATAGGCCTCGATATCATCTACAATATTCTCAAGGCGTTGATGCGTAATTCCTGTCTTCTCACAAGCTCTGACCATACCTCGCAAGAGCTTAGAAGCATCAAAGGACTCTTTTTTGCCGTCGTGTTTAATAACGGTGATGGGAACAAACTCGATGCGTTCATAAGTGGTAAAACGGTGTTTACAGTTTAAACATTCACGACGACGACGGATACTTTGGCCGCCTTCGGAGGACCGCGATTCTAAAACACGGCTATTGGTATGCTGACAGTAGGGACATTGCATAGGACGATCCGTAATAACGGAAAATTAAAGTAAAAGAAGTAAGAACTCAAAATAATTAGTAAATTGCGAGAAAATACAAGATTCTGAGCCGTCTTGACTCCCCTCGCTTAAAATTGGGGAAAATGGCGGCTCAGATGATCTGGAAACTGTCTGGTTTTGGGGAAATTAGACCCTGAAACCTACTTTTGGATACGGGGGGGTTCGCGAAAGGCGATCGCAAAGAAAAGAACCGCCAATGCCATAATTAAAACAACGATATAAGCAACGCTTTCCATCTTAAGAATTTCCTAAAATTATTTTCATACCTAGTGTATCAAAAAATTGACCGAATTCAACAGTTAACAGTGATCAGTGGCCAGTGATCAGTCTGCTAAAGACTTTGAACTAAGACAAAGGGTTGTACAATTAAAGTCTTGAATAGTTGAGTTTGGTCAATATTCCAATCACTTAATTGTTGATTGGATGGCTTACAAATTAATTGTTCTGTAATCCAATGTTCAACAGCTTTTTTGTCATCTTGAGCGATAGCAACACCGACATCTAATAGGTTTAATCTTTCATCAACAACAATAACAGCATCCCGTTGGGCATGGGGTTTAATGTCATTCCAATTAACATCAGCCATGTCTTCTTCTAGTTTTTTTCTGATCTCTTCCATAAATAGTTTCTACTTGATAAATTAGGTTTTCAATTGTCAATTATCAGCTACCAGTTAGCAGTTTTTAGTTAAACTTATTGGTCACTGATAACTGTTCACTGTTCAAGGGGCTATAATTAAGCCAGAACGAGGAGGAATTGTTATTTTTAACTGTTTATCATCCCAATTAATTGCTCCTTCTCCATAAATAATCTGACTCGGTTTAGCCTCTAAAATTGAGGGTACTTTGTCCAATTTATCTATTAGCATTTCTGCTTTTTCTTGTCCACTATTAACCGCAATAATTAATCCTTCTTCTCCTAAAACACGGGCAAAAACATAGACATTTCCTTGAGTAGCAATAACCCGATAGTCTCCTGTTCGTAAAGCCGTATATTTTTTGCGAATTTGGATTAATTGTTTATGATAGGATAGAGTTTTTTGATCCCATTTTTCTTCTGTCGGAAAACCTTTTCTCCCATCAGGATCATTGCCCCCTTCAATACCAATTTCATCCCCATAAAATATGTTTGGAGTGCCAGGAAAGGTAAATAAGAATAACGTAGCTAACTGTAGAGAAGTGCGATCGCCTCCTGCCATAGTTAGAAAACGAGAAGTATCATGACTATCCAGGAGATTTAACTGGGTTAATTGAATTTCCCAAGGATGACGGTCTAATAATTCCTCAATTCCCTTGGCATATCCCTCTGCATCCAGGGTTTCGTAGGGTTTATAAAAATTGGGGATAGTGTCCTTGTCAACGCGATCGCCAATCACAAAACAAGCAGTTAAACGAGCAAAAGGATAATTCATCACCCCATCAAATTGCTTGCCATCTAACCATTGAGTAGCATCAAAAACGATTTCTCCGACAATATAGGCTTCAGGGTTCACCGCTTTCACCCGTTCTCGAAATTCCTCCCAAAAACCTTCTGCTTTCACACAGTTGGGTACATCCAACCGCCAACCGTCGATCCCTTGTTTTAACCAATATTCCCCCACCTGCATAATATATTCTTTCACGGCGGGATTATCATGGTTAAACTGAGGTAAAGCGCGATAATCGATCCAAGAAACATAATTAGCCGGACGACTGCCATCATAAGCAGATAAAGGCCACCCTTCGATTTTAAACCAATCTAACCAAGGGGAATTTGGTCCATTTTCCAGGATATCGTTAAAGAAGAAAAAGCCACGACTAGCGTGATTAAATACCCCGTCTAAAACCACCTTAAACCCTTTATCATGTGCCGTTTTCAACAAGAGGTCAAAAGCCTCTCTTTCTCCCAATAATGGATCGATGGCATAATAATCTTGGGTGTGATAGCGATGGTTGCTGGCAGATCGAAAAATAGGGGTAAAATAGAGGGCATTAACCCCTAAATCTTGTAAATAATCCAATTTATCAATGACACCCCAGAGGTTGCCACCTTTGTATCCTTGGAAAGTTGGGGGCGCGTCCCAGTCTTCTAAAGGTACATCTAATAACCATTTTTGGTGAGTGGGAACCTTTCTCGCAAAGGTATCGGGATAAATTTGGTAAAAAATTGCGTGTTTTACCCAATCGGGAGTTTTTATAGCCATTTTTATCCCTCTCAGACAAATACACGATGTTGTAAAGAAGGCATTTGTTGGCGTACCTGTTTAACACGGTTAGGGTTAATTTCTGCTAACGCCATACCGGGTTGTTGTCCTGCATCGTCTAAAATAATGCCCCAAGGGTCGATAATGACGGCGTGACCGTGGGTAAAGCGTCTGGCGTAGTGGTTGCCAGTTTGTGCTGGTGCGACGATATAGCAGGTGTTTTCGATCGCTCTAGCTTGTAGGAGAACTTGCCAGTGATCTTTGCCAGTAAAAGCGGTAAAAGCAGCCGGAACAAATAAAACTTCTACCCCTTGTTTTGATAAATGACGGTATAACTCAGGGAAGCGCACATCATAACAAATAGATAGTCCTAAGTTGCCTAAGTCTTGTGAAGCATAAATATCAGGTAACTGGTTTCCTGGCATCACTGTACTTGATTCCCGATAGGTATTACCATCAGGGACATCAACATCAAATAAATGAGCTTTTTGATAGCGAGAGACTTCTTTTCCAGTGGGATCAACTAAAATAGCGGTATTGTAAGCTTTATTGCCATCGCCTTCGACGGGGACAGGAAACCCTCCGCCTAAAATCGTTACCTGAAAGCGTTGGGCCATTGTTTTGACAAATTTTTCCGCTTTTTGGGAAATTTCTGGGGCTTTGTTGAGTTTGTCTTCTTCTTCCCCGAGAAAAGCAAAATTTTCTGGTAGGCCAATTAATTCAGCCCCACGACGAACAGCGAGTTCAATCAGTTCTTCGGCCTCCACTAGATTTTTGTCTAGATCGGGCTTACTGGTCATTTGAATAGCAGCAGCGAGATAAGGTTTCATTCCGTCCTTATAATCAAAATCCTACTGTGATTATAGGATAAGACGGGAGGGTAGGAATATCTCCTCTTAGAAATACTCAGGGAAAATTCAGGTAAGACTAGGCTATTTTTAATTTGCTTGTTCAATAATGATGGTGAGCTTATATGGAAAATAGAAAAAGTCATGGTTGAAGAATATCAACTGCCATCGCAGAAATTAGATGAGAAAGAAACTGAAATAACATCATTTGTTGTTCAAGAAAGGTTACAACTGATTGGTTCTATTACTCATTTGATGATGAGTTCAGAACTGCATCTATCCTACCAAATTGTAGATATTGCTGAGCGATTTATTCCTTCCTTAATTCATAATCAATTTCGCTATTACGAGATGAATGGAAGTCCGATTGGATTTGTCAATTGGGCTTGGTTAAGGGATGAAATTGAAGAAAAATTTATGACAGGAGACTATGTTTTGAAAGTGGATGAATGGCAGGGAGGAAAGAAATTGTGGTTTCCAGAATTTATAGCCCCTTTTGGCCATGCACGTTACATTATTAGGGACTTACGCACCAATGTTCTGCCAAAAGGAACACCAGCAAAATCATTCAAAGTTCGTCCTGATGGTAGTTTAAAATCCATTGGACATTGGAGAATATAGTTACTTATTTTCTTGAAACATTGAGTTTCAGTTTATTTTATTAAGGAGTTGATCATGGGAAAAATCAAAAAGGCCTTCAAAGCAATTAACAACAAAATTAACCCTTTTTATAAAAGTGGTGGTGGAGGTAATGATAATTTTTCTATTTATGGTGCAGGTGCAGCTTATGGTCATGGAGGTAATGATTATCTTAGAGCCTATGCTCTTTATGTCAAACTAGATGGAGGGTCTGGTCATGATACCCTGAAATCTTATTCGGGTCGCGCCGATCTTTATGGTGGTTCTGGTAATGACTATATTGACGCAAAAGGTGTCTCCAATAAAATTCGGGCAGGATCTGGTCATGACACCATTAAAGCCTATGGAGCCCATAATGATATTAACGCCGGAACAGGCTACGATAAAATTTATGCCTATGGTGGTTACAACAAAATAGATGCTGATGATGATTCCTATGGTGATCATATCGATGCTACTGGTGGTTACAATAGAGTCTATGCTGGCGGTGGACATGACACTATAACTGTTAGGGGTGGTTATAATCTAGTTCATGCTCGCTCAGGTCACGATACCATCAAAGCCTATGGTGGTTATAACAGAATTTATGGTGATGGTGGCAATGATAATATCAAAGTTTATGGTGCGGCTAACAAGGTCTATGCTGGGGATAATAACGACAAGATAGAAGCAGCAGCAGCAGGAAACTGGCTTTATGCAGGTCGGGGTTATGACACCATTAAAGCCTATGGTGGTGCTAATATTATTGATGCTAACGATGACGGACTTTCTGACAACATAGAAGCTTACGGTGGGGCTAATGTTATTGATGCTGGTGGTGGCCACGATCGCATTATCGCTGGTGGTGTGGCCAATAAGGTTAATGCAGGTAATGGCCATAACTACATAGAAGCTTATGGGGGTGCCAATATCATTAATGCTGGCAGTGGCAACGATCGCATTATTGCTGGTGGGGGTGCCAATATCATTAATGCTGGTGATGGGCATAATAATATAGAGGCTTACGGTGGTGCCAATATCATTAATGTTGGTAGTGGCCACGATCGCATTATTGCTGGTGGGGGTGCCAATATTATTAATGCTGGCAATGGCCATAACAACATAGAAGCTTACGGTGGGGCGAATATCGTTACTGTGGGGACTGGTAATCTTAATTTTACCGGTGCAGGGTTAGGAAATGTGGTTTACCACGGTGGATCTAGTGGTAATCTTAAGGCGGTTGCTGGTGGTTTGGTTAATGTTCTAGTGCGCAATGGTAATGGCCACTTTGATGTAACTTTGGCCGCGGCCGCCAATGTCTCTGTTCATGTGGGTAATGGCCATCAACGAATTTTACAACTGGGGGGATTAAATACCCATACCCATGTGGGTGATGGCAATGCAGTGGTAGGCATGGCCGGTGGTTTAAATGTTGCTACTTTTATCGGTGATGGTAGCTTTTATGGCGGTTTCTTGGGTGCGGGGAATGTTTTGACGAAAGTAGGTACAGGAGATAGTTATATTGCTGCTTTGGGTGCAGGAAATGTCCTTAGTCATGTGGATACCAGTAGCAACTATAGCGATACAGCAGCTTTGTTATTGGGTGGGAATAATATCTTAACTAAAGTGGGTAAGGGTGATTTTTTGGGCATCATGGCCGGGGGACGTAATATCGCTACTCATGTGGGTGACGGAGATGTGGCGATCGCTCAGTTGGGTGGGGGTAATATCTTAACTAAAGTGGGAGATGGTCATACTGTTGCGCTACAGTATGGTATCGGCAATATTAATACTCAAGTTGGGAATGGTACTTCTCTAGCATTAATGGCAGGGAAGGGTAATATTTATACCAAGGTGGGAGATGGCCTCAGTGCAGTGGGAATGCACGGTGTAGGCAATATTGCTACTCATGTGGGGAGTGGGGATAGTTTCGCTGTGATGGCTGCTAAGGGCAATGTTTTTACTAAAGTAGAAGTCAATGATCAACAAGCGGATGATCTCACCGCAGCGGCCATGTTTGGTGGGGGCAATATCTTCACTCATGTGGGAGAGGGGACAACCGGTGCGTTGATGTTGTCTACTGGTAATGTCTTTACCAAGGTGGGTGACGGAACTACTGTTGCTGCTATGGGAGGTAAAGGCAATATTGCCACTCATATTGGAGATGGTAGCACTTTTGTTGCGATGGAAGCTTTGGGTAATGTCTTTACTAAGGTGGGAAATGGGACAACAGCAGGGTTAATGGTTGCTAAGGGCAATATCTTAACCCATATCGGTGACGGAAATACTATTGCTTTAACGGCAGGAGAGGGAAATATTGTTACTAAGGTGGGACAAGGAGATCAGATCAATGTTGCTTTTGGTAAGGCTAATATTTCTACCCATGTCAGCACTGAGGGAGATGATAATCATAGTTATAACGTCAGCATGGGTGATGGCAATATCATCACTAAAGTAGGTAATGGTAAGCAAGTTAATCTTTTAGCAGGAAAGGGGAATATTGCAACTCATGTGGGTGAAGGGGATGATATTCATCTGGTTTTGGCTGGCGAGAAGAATATTATTACTAAGGTTGGTGATGGAGATACTATTACCGGCATTGTTAATAGTAAATACAATCTTCTCACTCATGTGGGTGATGGGGACAACTTACAAGGGGTTTGGGGCAATGCCAATATTGTCACCAAGATAGGGGATGGTACTTCTTCTAGTGTAATGAATGGGGAAGGTAATATCGTTACTGCGGTGGGTAATGGGTCCCAAGTTGGCATTTTATTGGGGGATGCTAATATTGTCACGAAAGTGGGGGATGGTACTTCGGTTAATCTTCTCAAAGGGAAAGCTAATATTCATACTAAGGTGGGGAATGGAAGTTCTATTGCGGTGATGCAGGGAAGCGAAAATATTAATATTCAGGTGGGTGATGGTGATAGTGTTTTTGCTGCTCACGGTAATCATAATATTTCTGTCAAAATTGGGAATGGAGATTATTATGGTTTTACTTTTGCTAAAACGGAGTCTAGTGCCTCAGATAAGGCTAAAGAGTTAGGCAGTAACTTATTACAAACCGCAGGGGGTTTTCTGGGTTCGGAGGTCATTTCTCAGTTGGTTTGGGGCGCACCTCCCACTTCAGCAGAAAATCAGCAGGAAACGACTTTGGAAGGGGATAAGGAGCAACTTTCTCCAGAAAATAGTTTAAAAACACCAAAACTGTTAAATACGGTTAGTTTCTCTTTTGATGAGGAGAGTATTAAACAGCGATCGCAGTCTGATAAATATAGTAGTAAACCTGAAACTATTTCTATTGAGGAAAAGACTCCTTCTTCTCATCTCAATGAGGAAAATATTGAGAGTATTAATAACAATAATCAATCCTCAGAAATGGCTGCTAGTGATAGTTTAGCTGGTCAAGCAGGGGCAAAACTACAAAATGGTGTTAATCAAGTCAAAACGGATATAAATTCTCTTATAGACCAATCTGAACAGGTTCTAGGAAATGGGGGAGAAGTTAGTCAAGTTTTAGATGATTTGACCATTCGTGACAACTTAAGAAAATTAAGCAGATGTCAAGAGAACTCAAAGAGTGATTGGGGACGTATGGGAAAGGAAAGACTAACTTTGTCCTAAAATAAGAAGGGATAAACCATAATTAGCTTTCA
>JBFRWO010000125.1:0-15501 GCA_051439625.1 Crocosphaera sp.
GAATAACTTGTTGTTCAGTAGGAGTTAACTCAGAGAGCAACTTTTCCACCAGTTCCTGATTGAAGAGTGTTTCTAAGTAGTCATTGACATCAGATTTAGGATCGATAATTAAGCTGCCTAATGTTAATTCAGCATCTACGTAACTTGGTTGTTCTAAAGATAAGAGAGGAGAACTACGCTCTTGCCACAAACGAATTTTTTCTAGGGGTAAATCTAGACTTTCTGCCAGTTCATTCCCTGTGGGAAGTCTCCCAAACTTTTGCAGAAATTCTAGTCTCTTTTTTTTAAGCAGGAAGAGGTTTTGAGTAACATTAATAGGGACTCGAATGGTTCGACTTTTATTGCCTATGGCTCTAGTTAATGCTTGTCGAATCCAATAATAAGCATAAGTGGAAAATTTATAACCTTTATCCACTTCAAATTTCTCGACGGCTCTCATTAATCCCACGTTTCCTTCTTGAATTAAATCAAGGAATTCTAATCCGTGTCCTAGATATTTCTTAGAAATGGAAACCACGAATATTAAATTAGCTTTAACCATTTTTTCTTTGGCTCTTTGACCACGACTTAAGATTTGCTTAAGTTCTTTTAAAGTTATTCCTAAATGCTCTTCCCATTTCTCATCGCTTATGACTGAATCCGCCTCCTCTAATTTTTCTTTAATTTCTAGACACTTCATCATTTGTTTAACTTGCTGTCCTAGGGCAACTTCCTCCTCCCCAGTGAGAAGTGGAACTCGACCAATCATCTTCAAATAGCTCCCCATGTCATCGGGAATTTTAGTGATTCTAGTTTCTTTTTCTTTGTCCACTTTGTACATAAGGATTAGAGATGCTGCCGTTTTTCACTTCAAGAATAAATGATAGTAAAAACTCAAAAAAATATCAAGTAAAAATAAGTTTTTTGACTCCGTAAAACTAGGATGTAAATCATCAGTAGTAAAAAATTATTTTCTGCCAAAAAGAATAGTCTAATTTTTTAAGTCCTGAGCCAGCAAATGCTCTTTACAAAGCTAATAATAGTTTTAACATTAATGCTCTTGACTTCCCAAAAAAATTGAGAAGGTGATTGAGGATTGGACTGCCGATAAAGTATTATTAAAACAACTGAATTCGTCTTTATCTTATGTTTTTTCTTTAGAAGATATTACCTGATTTTACTCTATTAACATAGAATTAACACTATCGATCTTATCTGCGATGGTTTGCTCCTTATCAGTACGAGTTCCTAGCCGAATCGAGGTGCTGATTCTCGGACTTCCCATAGCGTGGATTTTCTCATGACAAAGTTTGAGGGCAGCCATGACCTCATCCCATTCCCCTTCCACATTGGTTCCATACCCATGAAGTTGTGGATTGAGATTAGCTTCGGTAAAAATGGTTTGGCACACGGCCACATACTCAGAAACAGAAACCCCAACCCCTATCGGAATAAAGCAAATATCAGCAATGAATTTCATGAGCAGAACAAAACAGATTAATTTCTAACAAATTATTCAAATCCTAACAAATAGTCAAGGTAATCTTCAGTGATATCATCGACTTCACAAAGATAATCACCGTCTGGGTGCTGAGAATGGACATTGCCTAAATCTTGGAGAGAATCTAGACGACAATCTTCTCGGATTTCATCATAGAGAGTAGAATAGTTTTTCCAAGTATTTTCTTGTTCAATTAACCCATAGTTTGGAGACTGTATCTGCTCATTATCTGAGGTTTTTGAGGCGATTTTTCTTTTAATTATTTTGACCATAAATTATTTTGACCATAATAGGGATTCTTTGACCTAAAAATTTAGTTTGACGGGCGAAAGCCTCTCGCTGACTCTCCCCGTTAAACTAAGGAATCTGCAATTTTTCAAGGTTTCCTCCTAACCTAACTTAAATGAACCGCTCTAACAGTTATTCTGTGTTCCCTTCTCATAGAACCTTCTTTTTAGCGTCCCTCCTGGGGGGAAATCTGTAGAGAGAATTGGTGAAGGACAGCCATTCATTCTATTATAACTAGGTAGAACCGCTATATTGAAGTTATTCTATAATTATAGACTGATTAATTGTAGCAATAAAACATGATGACAAACTCTCCCATTTTAAATTGTATTAACTACATTCATGAGCGTTACAATGACATCCGTACTGGACAGGTAGCTACTTACATCCCAGAACTAGCTAAAGCTAATCCTAACTTTTTCGGCATTTGTATTACGACCCCAGACGGACAAACTTATGAAGTCGGGGAGTCTCAACATTCATTTACCATTCAGTCTCAGTTTAGCAAGGTTTATGAACATATGAGCAGGTTTAACTATCTTTTTATCTACTTATTAGCAGCTCCATAACCGTCCGTACAATCCCATGGTGAACGCAGGGGCGATCGCAACTACCGCTTTGATCAAAGGGAACGGATACGAACAAAGGTTTAAGCGTATTTTAACCATGTTTGAAGGGTTCGCAGGACGTTCTTTAAGCATAGATGAAGAGGTTTTTCAGTCGGAAAGGTCAACGGGGCATCGTAATCGGGCGATCGCCTATTTAGAGTTGAATGCAGGGATGTTAGAAGGGAACTTAGATGAACATTTAGACCTGTACTTTCGCCAATGTTCTATTCTCGTGACCGCCAAAGATTTAGCGATCATGGCTGCAACTTTAGCCAATAATGGGATCAACCCCATCACCCAACAAAAAGTGGTTAATCCGGAAGAAGTACGCGCTATTCTCAGCGTCATGGCCAGTTGTGGAATGTACGATTTTTCGGGAGAATGGCTGTATCGTATTGGTTTACCGGCTAAAAGCGGGGTTGGAGGCGGTATTATCGCTGTTCTGCCCGGTCAGTTTGGTATTGGGACTTTTTCCCCTCCTTTAGATGCAAGGGGGAATAGTGTGCGAGGGATTAAGGTATGTGAAGAGTTATCCCAACAGTTTAAGTTTCATTTGTTTGATAGTCATCCCGTGTCTCAAACCTGTGTTAGTCGTACTTATACTGGGGCTATGGTATCTTCAAAACGACAAAGACGGGTGTTTCAAAGGGATTTTTTGGATCAAGAAGCAGAAAAAATTCTAGTTTATGAACTTAAAGGTGATCTTTATTTTGCCACCCTAGAAAAGTTAACCCGTCAGCTACAAAATCATCAGCCAAAGCCCCAATTTATTATTTTAGATGGTCATCGAGTCGGAAATGTTAATAGTAGTGCTATTACCTTATTGTCAGAAATAAAGGAGTGGTGTTTGAATCAAGAAATAATCTTATTTTTGACAGGATTTGAGGATAAAATAAAGGTTGATTTACAAGCTAATGATTGGCAAAATGAGATGTTTATTAATAATGTCGATACAGCCTTAGAATGGTGCGAAAATCATTTGTTATCTGAAGGAAATGAACAAAATATAACTGTTACCGCTCAGTTATTATTAGAAGACATGGATATCTTTAAAGCATTCACGACAGAAGAAATGGCGGCAATCGCTCCTTTATTTACCGAAGTTTCTTATCAACCAGATGATTTTATTGTTTGTGAAGGAGAAGAAGCTGAACGTTTATTTTTATTAGCAAAAGGAAGAGCAACGGTTTCCTTAAAACTTCCTCAAAGTGAGCAAAGAAAACGTTTAACCACTTATATTCCAGGGATTGCTTTTGGAGAGTTAGCACTATTTGATATTGATATTAGTCAAAGAACCGCTGATATTATGGCAGATACTGAAGTTGTGTGTTATGTTTTGCAATTTGCGCGTTTAGAAACATTACTCAATACACATCCTGAAGTTTACATCAAGTTACTGCAAACTTTTGGAAAAAGTCTTGTTAATACAATTAAACGAGCAACCTTAGAAATTCGTAGTTTATCTGTATAAATAATCACCACCAATCTGAAGAATTAACCCAAAGAAAACAAATCTTAAAATCAATGGGATTGTTAGAAGAAGACCAAGAAGAGAATAGTGTTACTTGGATTAATAAAAGGCTCAAAAGTATTTTATCCTTAAATTAAATTTTGTAAAAAATATTGATTTAAGGATAAAATTATGGTTATACTGCGAAGAAATATTATACCTATTATTATAGGGTGTCATTTTATCAGTTAAACCCATGAACAGAAAATCAAACTTAAGCCTTATAAAAAAAATAAATTTAATCCTTTCTCTAATGGTTTTAGGGTTCTTTTTTCCCTTATTACCGGTTCTTGCTTCTCCTCGATTCAAACCTTCTATTATTAGCTTAAATTTTCCCAATACAGGTAATAGAGGCGCACCTGAAAGAAGCGGAGGAGGAGGAACTCGAAGTGATTCTCAAATTTGTCTAACAAATGAAGATAACGAACCCCCTTTAGTTGCTTTAATGCCCAACCGAGAAAACAATGCCAAAACTGCAACTAATACCCCCACTTTTTATGGATATATTCCAAGTACAAGTGCGACCAAAGGGGAATTAGTTTTAGTGGATGAAAACAATGAAGAAGTCTATTTCACCGAATTTTCTTTACCTTCAACACCAGGAATTATTAAGTTAGAAATTCCTGAATCAGCTAACTTAACTCCAGGCAATTATAATTGGTCATTGATGATTATTTGTGATTCTAGATATCGCAACCGAGACAAATATATAGAGGGCTCTTTTGAATATATTACCCCAACTCAAACCATAGAAAATCAGATGAAAGATAAACCTTCTCTCGAAAAAGCACAAGTTTATGCCAATGCTAGTCTCTGGTTTGAAACCCTAGATACGGTAGTCAAAATAAAGGAAACAAATCCTCAAGAATTGCAAGAACTTTTAACTTCAGTTGGGTTAGAAACATTAGTAGAAGTTCCGTTCATTAATTGTTGTCAGTAAATGATTACTTTCCCCAAATTTTTGTTAAAATAAATTAACGATGATTACATCAATTGAAAAATGTGGGAAAGTTTTAAACAGTTTTTGTGGCAAACTCGTGGGGTGTGGATTACAACGCCAACCGTAGCCGGGTTAGTGATCCTCTTGCGTTTAGGAGGTTTATTACAAGGATGGGAATGGGATGTATTTGACTTTTATCTAAAATCTCGTCCCTCTGAACCAATAGACGATCGCATTGCCATTGTGGGTATCAATGAAAATGACTTACAGCGACTCAATGAATCGATTATTAACGATCAAGTTTTAGCAAAATTACTGAATAAATTAAAAGCCCAAAACCCTCGAGCCATTGGTTTAGATATTTATCGAGATTTACCCGTTCCACCCGGCTATGAAACCTTAGTGAAAGTATTTGAGACAACCCCTAATCTTGTTGGTATCCAAAAAGTAGCCGGAGAAGTAGGATGGGAAACTGTGGCACCCCCCCCTGTTCTCAAAGAAAAAGGTCAAGTGGGGGCTAACGACTTAATTTTTGATGGAGATAACCGTGTTCGACGGGGGTTAATTTCCTTGGACACCAAAGAGGGAGAAACAGTTTATAGTTTTAGTCTTCATCTTGCCTTACATTATCTTGATAAAGAAGGTATTGGACCAGAAATGATTCCAGGAACGGAGCAATGGAAATTAGGAAAAACGGTGTTTTCTCCCCTCACCCCCAACGAAGGAGGTTACGTCCGTACCGATGCTGGAGGTTATCAACTGTTAATTAATTATCGGGGTGGGGATGGGACTTTTGAAACCGTTACCATGACCGATATTCTCGAAAATAAGGTTCCCTCAGACTGGGCCAGCGATCGCATCATTATTATTGGTAAGGTGGGGGAAAGCTTCAAAGACTTATTTTTTACGCCTTACAGTAGCGGTTTGATTGGTTTACCTCAACAGGTAGCCGGGGTAGAAATTCATGCTAATTTAGTCAGTCAAATGATTAGTGCTGCCATAGAAGGTCGTCCCATGTTCAAAACTTGGTCAGACCCAGTAGAATGGTTGTGGATCTTCACTTGGGCAGGGATAGGAGCAACCCTTACCTGGCGGTTTCGCTACCAGCATGGGGCAAAAAATCTTCTTTGGAAGCGATGGGGTGGAATTTTGGGGGCAGGGATGATTTTGATGGGCGGTACCTATATTGCCTTTTTACAAGGTTGGTGGCTTCCTGTGGTTCCAGCTTTTCTCGCTTTCGGAGGATCAACCATAGGCATTACTGCTTATGTTGCCCGAACAGCAGCCGATATTCGCAAAACCTTTGGTCGTTATTTAACGGATCAAGTGGTGGCTAATTTGTTAGAAAATCCAGCCGGTTTATCTTTAGGAGGAACTCGAAAAAAGATTACTATTTTAACTTCTGATTTACGAGGATTTACGGCAACATCTGAAAGATTACCTCCTGAAGAAGTGGTACGAATTCTTAACTTTTATTTAGGTAAAATGGCCGATGTGATTACCTATTATGAAGGTACCATCGATGAGTTTATGGGAGATGGGATTTTGGTGTTATTTGGTGCGCCTACTTCCCAAGAAAACGATGGAGAAAGAGCGATCGCTTGTGCCATTGCTATGCAGTTAGCTATGAAATCTGTTAATGAACAGATGAAACAATGGAACTTACCCAAACTCGACATGGGAATTGGTATTAACACAGGGGAGGTGGTTGTGGGTAATATTGGCTCAGAAAAACGCACAAAATACGGCGTAGTCGGTTCTCAAGTTAATTTAACCTATCGGGTAGAATCTTACACCCTTGGGGGACAAATTTTGGTTTCTGAATCCACATTAAATGAAGTAGGTTCAATTGTTGTCATTGAATCTGAAAAACAAGTTAAACCAAAAGGGGTAAAAGAACCTATTTCTATTTATGAAGTGGGAGGAATTAAAGGAAATCATAATTTATTTTTGACAAAAAAAGAAGAAGAATTTCTTAGGTTAATTCAACCTTTATCACTGGTATATAGTGTTTTAGATGGTAAAAATGTTGGAGATACTAGATATCATGGAAAGTTAGTGGCATTATCAGAAAATGAAGCTATAATTAATTACGATCATGATGGTCCTCAAAAGTTACTTCCCGCTATGACTAACATTAGATGTAATTTATTAAATGTAGAAACATCTAAAGCATTGAGTGATGATATTTATGCCAAAGTTTTAGAGAAATCTAATACTAATGGTGAAGTTTATATTCGCTTTACAGCTAAACCTCCCGATGTTGCGAAACAGCTAGAGGAACTGTATCAAAGTCTTGTCTAACGGTTGGGTGATTTTTGGGTAATATTATTTTTATTTTATCGGATGGCTCAATTACTTTTTTTAGGTTCAGGTTCAGCGTTTACGGTTGGGGATGATAACTTTCATTCCAACATATTTCTTATTACTGAAACAGGGAAAAAATTATTAATTGACTGTGGTTCAGATATTCGCTTTTCCTTGTATAAAGAAGGTTTTTCTCATCGGGATATTACGGATATTTATATTAGTCATTTACATTCTGATCATGCAGGAGGGTTAGAATATATAGGATTAACCACTAAATTTGATCCCCAATGTCATAAACCGAATCTATATTTAAGTTATGATATTGCTATAGATATTTGGGCGCATACTCTATCAGGAGGAATGAGTTCAGTTGAAGGGACTATTACAAGTCTAGATAGCTTTTTTAATGTGCATTCTGTTGACAATAATCATATGTTTAGTTGGGAAAATATTAACTTTGAATTGGTGAAAACTATTCATGTTAATAATGGTACTTATGTGATGCCAACCTATGGCTTATTTTTTGAGGTTGAGCAAGTGAAAATTTTTATCACAAGTGATACTCAATTATGTTACGAAAAACTCGGAAAATACTACGAACAAGCAGATATTATTTTTCACGATTGTGAAACATCAAAATATCCTAGTCCTGTTCATCCCCACTACGAACAATTAGTTAAGCTACCTAATAATATAAAATCAAAAATGTGGTTATATGGGTATCAACCTGGAGAACTTCCTGATGCTAAGAAAGACCTTTTTTTGGGTTTTGTTCAGCGAGGAGATAATTTTTATATTGATAATAATTGCTTAAAAATTAAACATTCATATCAGTAATCAGAAATAAATAACGTGAGCTATGTGAACATTTATAAAAATAAGTTTAAATCTTACTTCTGCCTTATCTTAACCATAACATTTATTTTTATCCAGGTACTTACAGACTCATGAAGACTATTTTAGAAACGATTTATCTATTCTTAGATTACCCGATTATTAGTTTAGGAAAGCAACCTATTTCTTTAAACATTATTCTACAAATAATTATCAGTATTTTTGTTACTATTCTTTTAGCTAGACTCATTACAAGTTTATGTAAAAATTGGTTATTTAAACAATTAGGAACTGAATTGGGTCATAGAGAGGCATTTTCTACTCTTATCTTCTATTTTATTATTACTTTTGGTATTATTATTAGTCTGCAAGCGACGGGACTTCATTTGCAATCCTTAGCTGTAATTATAGGTGGTTTAGGGATTGGGGTTGGTTTTGGATTACAAAGTATTATAAAAGACTTTATTAGTGGATTAATTTTATTATTAGGACGGGCTATTAAAGTGAATGATTTTATTCAATTTGGTAATCGCCAAGAGTTTCCTGATTTAAAAGGAACTGTTCAAAAAATATCTTTGCTTTTTACTGTTATCAAAACAAAAGATTCAGCTTATCTAATTATTCCTAATAGTTATTTGGTTACTTATCCTATTATTAATTGGAACTATGGAAAAGGAGAACATCGCATAAAAATTAAGTTAAAAGTTGGGAAAAATATTGATTTTTTATTGTTTACAGAGATTGTTTTAGATACGGCGCATCAGGAATCATCAGTTCAACCAAGTCCAGCTCCAAAATTAATTTTTAAAGAGATAAATGATTATTATTGTGAGTTTATTGTACAAGTGTGGATTAAGGATATGAAAGATGAAGATTTTACGATTAATAGATTGAATTATGCCTTTGAGTATCATTTATGTAAAAATAATATAAATCTTCTTTTTCCTACACAAAATATTTCTTTTACTCAAGCTAACTTTAACTTGCAGATTCCCCTAAATAAATCTAATAAATATGCAACAGAATCTCAAAATCAAGCTGTTGATTCTGGTCATATATCTATTCGTGATATTTTGAGCAAAAGCCGTTATTTTAGCCATTTAACACCCCTTGAACTTCGAGAACTAATTGAGATAGGATACAGAAAAAAGCTAGATAAGGATACGATTCTCTTCCATGAAGGTGATCCAGGAGACTCCTTTTATATTATATTATCCGGAGCAGTAGAAATCTTCGTTCCCAAAATCAATAAACATTTAGCAACACTAAAAGCAGGAAATATGTTTGGTGAGCTGGCTTTAATTTTAGGTATTCCGAGAACTGCCTCTGTTAAAGCAGTAGAAAAAACAAGATTATTTGTCTTTGATAAAGTAGGTTTTCAAAGAATACTACAAGAACAACAAGATATAGCAGAATTTATTTTTGAATCATTAAGTCAACATCAGGAAGAGTTAGCCCAGCGTCAAAAACAACTTAGAGAAATGGGATTAATTAGCGAAGAAGAAGATGATGATAACTTAGTCAATTGGATGAAAAAAAGAGTTTATAATCTCTTTTCTATTGGTTCAATGAGGGTAGAAAGTATCAAAAATGAGGTCTCACAAATAGGTGATAATTGATTTAAGAACCCTCTCTTTTTACTTTTATAAGGTTGATTTACTAAGCTTTTGTGCATTTAAACCGCATATCATGAAGTCAAGCAACAAATTAGCAACCCCTCTCCCAGTCTCCCTTTCCCCAGGTCTCCCCGTCAGTTTATTATAGTAGTTTAGATGCTTAATAGCTTACAGATGTTGAAATTGGTGTTATTACTGAAGATGATGTTTCATCTCATCAATATATCGTTTTTAATGAGGGAACCCCTTTGTACACAATCGATGTAGTATTGATTAACCTGCTCACCAGGGACTACCGATTAAAGTAAATCCACTCCAAAAATAAGGATGAGTGAAAAATTGTTTATCAGATTCTACTAGTTGATCTGGTAAAGATAAACGATTATTTTGAGTCACTAATTCTCCATTTTCTAAGTAAACTTCTCTCCGTAATAAACTTAATTGAGCCTCTCTTATCGCCGTTGTTTTTAGGGGAGTGTTCTGTAACTGTTCATAAAAGCTACTCATTAATCCTAAAGTTCCTTGATCACTAACTTCCCATAAACTCCCCAATACAGTTTTAACATTAGCTAAAACCGCCGCACCAGCAAATCCTAATTCCGCTTCTTTATCTCCTAAAGCGGTTCGACAAGCACTAAGAACCAACAACTCTACTTTAGGATCGCCAAAATCTAGTTGTTTAAACTCTTCTAAAGTTAGTTTACTCTGCCACAATTGAATATAAGAATTACCCAATTTCCCAGTTTGAAAATTAGCATGGGTAGCTAGATGAATAATCCCAAATTGACCCGATTGATGCTCTTCTTTTAAATTATCTAAAGTAAACTTTTGATCAACAAAAGCATTTCCTGTCCAAAGGCGATCGGTAATTACCGATAGTTCCAAGGGAACTGCTGGTAGTGGATTGTGTTCCTTGAATTCTGAAGCTCCCATCGCTAACACTCGTTGTTGTGATATATCTTGATAACGAGTGTTCGTTAAGGCAAAACTGGGCATCATACCTAAATTGTAACCTTCGATTAAAAATTGTGAACCATCATGCAAAGCCGCCATCGGTACAGAACGCAACCCACTATCAACAATAAATACGAGGGTATCGATTTCTGCCGCTTCTAAGGCTGTTTTTAAGGGTTGTATAAACCACTGATACAGTTGTTGGGCTGGTTGACGATAAGCACTAGGACGACGTGGGTTAGTCACTGTTCGTTGAAATTCCTGAGCCGTTAAGAGAACCTTTTCACGAGTTACTCCTGTTATGGACTGACGAATGATATCCCCTGATGGGGTAACTAGGATTAATTCTAATTGGTCTTGGTCTGAGGGTTGATTTGATTCTGCTTGTGATCCATTATTGCAGGGAGAATTAAAACGCCAAAAAGTTTGTCCTGGAGAAGATTGTGCCTGATTTATTTCTGGCTTAAAAAAGATATAAATTAAGCCTGGTTTGAGTTGGGTATCTTGTTGAGCTTGTTGTAGTTGGGTCTGAATTTGTTGGGGGGTTAAACAAGAAACTGAGTCGAGTCCCAAATAGTTAGCAAAGTCGGTAGTAAAGCTTGCTTCAACTTGTCTCAATTGGGCAACATTGGCATCTGAACTTGTGCTAAAAGCACTTACATTCGTTTGTTGTCCAACTCCAGAACTATCAGATTGAGTATAGGCATTATTCAAATTAATCACTGTACTTAATCTTTCAGATTCTACAGATTCTAGAGGACGTGGAGTGGGGACAGTTGTTATCGATGTTGAAGGTACAGGAGTTAGGTTCGTTACAGGAGTTGGGTCAGGGGTAGGAGTTAGGTTGGTTACAGGAGTTGGGTCAGGGGTAGGAGTTGGGTTGGTTACAGGAGTTGGGTTGGTTACAGGAGGTGGGTCAGGGGTAGGAGGCGGGTCAGGGGTTAAGTCAAGTTGAATATCATTAATGTTAATCAAGGCTGTTTGATCAACCCCTTGAGTATTGATAATCTCTTGAGTAAATTGATCTAAATTATTTTGCTCAAAAAGAATATCAGAAATACGAACTGTTCCTGATATATCACCATTGGTAGCTAAGGTTTTAATGGTAACGACACCTCCAATTCCTTGAGTAGATGAGGTATTAATAGTACCCACCTCAATACTAGGAAAAATATCGTTGCTGTTCCCTTGTGCTGTAATGTTTACGGAACCACCCCCATCAGGAAAAGAAGTATCAATATTGCCTAGAATAATTTGACACGCATTGGTTTGAAGGCAACCAGAAGTCACTAAATTATCCCCAATACGTTCGACGGTTAAATTTCGTCCCGGTGCAACGATAGAGTCATCCGGACTCATCCTAAAGCTACCGACTCTCACCCCATCTGTATTTACCCTAAAGATGATCTCCCCTGTTCCTGCTTGAAAGGTGAGATTATCGTCCGACAAATCTTCTATGGTGATGTTATTGGACGCTTCAATAATAATGTTGGTATCTCCTGATAATCCCTCTAATTCTGACTCGAAAATTACAGTGGGGTTTATATCCCTAGTGGTTTGATTGTTCAAAACTTGTCCGACTTCCCCACTGTTGTCACCGGCAAAGGTATCGTTTCCATCGGTTGCACCATCCCCGTCCCCATCTCTAATAATAATATTTGAGGGGTCTAAAAGTAGAGTCCCAAAATCACCATTAACCGCACTGGTATCCACAGTTCCACGAAAAATTAGTTGTTGTTTTCCTGAAACTTCAACTAATCCCCCATCACCTGAAAAAGTACCACCTCGACTGGTAATTTGACCGTAAAATCCTGTAATTTTTTCTGACCAAACGGTAATTTGACCCCCATTCCCCTCATGAATGCCATCACTACTAACCCTCGAATCTGAATCAATAAGGGTGCGTTGTGCTGTGGGAAGGGTTGCTCCACCCCGATAGTCTCCCCCTATTCTAATAATTCCTCCTCCTCTATATCCGGAAGCATCAATTTGAGCATTCATCACTGCAATGTAATCGCCAATGAGGGTGACGTTACCCCCCATTTGGGAAGGGGAAAATGTTTCTAGGGTTCCTGATGTTATTAGGTTCCCTGATGGGGTAAGAATTTCAAGGTTTTGTTTTCTTAGGCTAATTGTTCCATCATTATTCCCAGTGATATTTAGGTCTATGGTTTGACTTCCTTCTGTTAGTAAGGTGGGTAAATCTTGGGGTTTAATTCCTAATAGTTCGGGTTTAGTTTGTCTGGGGGGAATAATTTCTAAACTTATCAGACTTCCTGGTTGAGAAACTCTAATAAGGTTAGTGCCTGGAATCGCTATAATGGTAAGGTTTCCCTCTGGAGCTTTAAGGTTTCCAGTGTTGACAATGTTTCCCCCGATTAAAGTTAAATTCTGACCAGGAAGAACCGATAAATTGCCTGTATTAATAATACTACCTGATTGAGCTAAATCAAAAGCAAATTGGGAAGGATCACCGGTTAAGAACTGATAATTATTGTTTCCTAAAGCATTGAACCAAGAATTATTATCAAATCCTATTCCTGTTGCTGTGGTAGCGGTAAAATCAGCCTGTAAATTTAGCTGAACATTGGGTCCAAAAATAATCCCGGCAGGATTCATTAAGAATAAATTGGCATCACTTCCTGTTATTTGAATTAAACCATTAATGATTGAAGGATCACCGCCAACAATTCGGGTTAAAATATTACGAATTTGGGGGTTGGCTAGAAAGTTAGCGATTTGGTCGGCGTTGAGCCCAAACTGTTCTAAACTATGAAAAAGATTGGCTCCATCTCCTGATAAAGTACCTCCTTCAATATTAAATTGATTTCCTTGTTGATTGACCCTAGTTCCTGTCCCGTCATTAGCAGGAATAATTGACTGTGCAAAGGTGGTAGTTTTTTTATCTGTTTGTATTAATGAAAGAAGTAACAGTATAAAATAAATGGTTATTTTTTTAAGTTTCATTTTTTTATTGATCCTCACTATAATTATCTTGAAACTAATTTATTGGTTGAAAAATTTAAGCTTAAACTATAATTTTTTAAAATAAATAGTAAATCATGGAGAATAATTTATTTGAAAATAGAATCCCCTTTCTTGAAGATTATTTCCGAGACGGGGTAAGGAAATTAGGGGAATCCCATAATCTAGACGAAGATTTAATCCTTCAATAGTAGCAACATCATTCCAAATTAATCCTAACCCTGTTCCCATGAGGAAATTTTTGTCAGTTGTAGTATTATTCTCATCAGTAAACCAGACAGATCCCATATCAATAAAAGGAGCAATTTCAAGGGTTGATTGATTAAAATTATTTCTCATAATTGTTGTTCTATTTTCTACTGAGAATCTAAAGCCATTATCGGCAAATCTAACATTTTGTCTATACCCTCTAATAGATCCTGCTCCCCCTATAATAAACCATTGATCTGGTAACAGTGGATCGGGAGTCAATTGTAATTCTCCTCTGATAACCATCAAATTATTTTCATCCAATTGTTGTATTCTTTGTCCTTGAAATAACCAACTAAAAAAGCGGCTATCTGGAGTTGAATCTGAGCTAATAGTAGCATCAAATAAATCAACTCCCCAATTAAACTGAGAGCTTAAAAACCAAAAACCTTGTCGATCCCGACTTAAATAATCTTGTCCAAATTGAAAGATGGTTGAGCGATTTCTAGCATTATCAACTGGGGCAACTTCTCCGTTAATTAAAGTTTGTTGATTTTGATAAAGAAACCCGATAGATAAAGCAAATTCATCAAATAAATCACGCCATAAAGGTTGTCGAAAACTCATTTCATAAATTTGTTTATTTCCCTCAATATTAAAGTCATCTAAAGGAGCCTGAGTGATTCTTGTCCAAGTGGGAATTACTCGAATTTGTAAGGTTCCTTCCTGTGGATTTAATGGTAGTTGATAAATGGCATCAATGGTATTTCCTCCATTCGTAGTCGAGCGATAATAAGCTAGAGAAATGTTGTCTCCCCATCCGCTTAAATTGTTATATTGTAAGAAAGTTCCACTTCTATCTGAGCCAATACTTGGAGGAGAAAAGTTATCAATTCCTAAACCAAATTTCCAATTATCACTTTCTTTTATAGTAGCAACAATAATGCTTAATCCTGGCTGGCCTGATGCTTGAAGTTTCGCATCAACGGTTTCAAAAAGGGGATTGAGTAACAGGAGTCTTAACTGTTTTTCTAATTGGGTAACATTCAGAGGGGAACCAATCGCTAAAAGTAGGCGATCGCAAATAAAACCTAAATGTATTTTTTTTCTACCAATCAATTTTAATTCAGCAATATTTCCTTCAATAATAATAATTTCGGCTTCCGTATTTTCTGTTATTTGAGTTAAAGGGTTAAAGGTCGCTTTTGAAGTAATATAACCCTCAGTTAAAGAATAATTAGTAATAGCATCAGCTACGGTTATAGAAATTTGATTAAATTCTTCTAAATTTAAGTTTTTTCGCTGATATTCTTGAAACAGTTTACTAATAATAGGAATCTCTAAAATTTGCTGTTTTGTAAATACACTATTTCCTGTCACACTAAGGTTTATATTTTTATCTTCAACTTTTAAGGAAAACAAGGAAAAAGGAGGAGAAAAAACTGTCCTCTTTTGAGGCTGAAGAGGACAAGTTTCATAGGTTTGTTGAATTTCAGAAGGAATTGAATTAACCGAACTACTATTCTCACCGTTCTGATTAAGATCACTCATATCTAGGGGGTAAGACCATCTTTGAAAATAGAGAAAAACCCACCCTAAACATAAGTAAAATACAATAGTCTTCCAATTTAACATAGCTTGCAACATTTTGGAAAGTTATTAATGCAACCAAGTTCGTTAATCGATTGAACCGACGAACCAAAAAATAACCGCGCCTTTGCGCGGATTCATTGAAAATAAATCAAGTTGATGCTATGAATTCTAACACAAAATCGCCTCAAAAAACC
>JBFRWO010000126.1:0-4497 GCA_051439625.1 Crocosphaera sp.
GTTTAAAGCTTGTTGATGTAAGTTTGGGTTAGAAGCGGCCAAAACTTCTGTAGAATGGCTATTAAGGGCGTTTCCTGCCCAATCTGTGATGATTCCGCCAACTCCTTCTATGATAGGAATTAAGGCACAAAAATCATAATACTTTAAATCCGATTCTAAAACAATCATGGGCATAGCAGTCCATCCCATTGCAAAAGAAACATAATTATAACAATCTCCCCCGAAAGCAGTGCGACGACACACCTTTTGTAAACTAGAGGCGATCGCTTTTTGACGAGGGGTAATAAACATTAGGGGAGTGGTGGAAGTTAGGCAAGCTTCTGCTAGGGGATAATCATGGTTATTTTTGTAGGCATTATTGATAGTTTGCTGGTTAAAAAAACTGGGTTTTCCTCTTATTCCTAACCATCTTTCTTGTAAAATTGGTTGATTGACACAACCTAATAAGGGTAAGTTATTATTGAGGTCAACTAAGCCGATCAATGTGCCAAAAATCGGTAACCCTTTGACAAAAGAAGAGGTTCCATCGATGGGATCTAATACCCAAGCATAACCATTTTTTGATTTTATATTTTCTCCTTCTTCCCGAATAATTCCGTCTTCAGGACATTCTTTTTTGATCAGATCCACCATTGCGTTTTCTGCTAGGCGATCTGCAATTGTAACAATAGAGGAAACTTCGGTTATTTTCGTTTCTGACTCCAGATTACTTTGACGAAAATATTGTTTGATAATATCCCCTGATACATCGGCTAATCTATCAGCTAATGTTACTCTTAGGTTTAAGGTTTCATCGTTCATTTTTTAGCTGTTCAATCACTTCTAATAATCGGTCAATTTCTGCATCAGTTCCCACTGTAATCCTAACATAGTTACTGATACGAGGATGTTTAAAATACCTAACTAAAACTTTTCTCTCTTTTAGTTTAGTATATAGTTGCGATGCTTCTATCCACTGAGGAGAAGCAAGGACAAAATTTGAATCAGAATCAAACACAAAAAAGTCTAGATTTCTTAAGGAGATCATTAAACGGGTGCGAGTGGTTCTAACTTGTTGCCAAATGTTTTGAAAATAGTCTTGAAATTGAAAACAATTAGCTCCTAATGTCTGAGCGATTCTATCTAAGTTATAAGAGTCTCTAACTTTATTCATTTGTTCAATAATGGCTAGAGAACTAATAGCAAAACCTACCCTCATTCCTGCTAAACTGTAGCTTTTTGACATAGTACGGGAAACAATTACATTCTCGTATTGTTTAATAAAATCCCAGTGATCTTCGTCAGAAAAGTCCACGTAAGCTTCATCAATTAAGACAATTCCTTTTGCTTGTTCACAGGTTTCTTTTAGATATTGACGGTTTAAATGTTTGCCAAGAGGAGGGTTAGGAGAAGCGACAAAAATTAGTTTCGCTTCAGTACAAATTAAAGGACTATCTAACTCAAAATTTTCATTAGTTGCAATGGTCTTAATCTTAGCCCCGTGTACCCGTGTAATAGTTTCATATAAGGAGTATGTCGGGTCTAAAAAAGCTACCGTTTCCCCAGGATTAACAAAGGTTCTTAGGGCAATATTTAAGATATCATCTGAACCATTACCAGCTAAAATTTGCTCATGAGAAAAGCCAAATACTTCACCTGCTGCCTTACGTAGTTTAGTGGAAACGGGATCGGGATATAGCCTAACTTTTTTTAATTCTTCTTCTAAATTATTGAAAATTTCATCAGGAGGAGCATAAGGATTTTCATTGGTATTCAATTTAACATAATCCGTCGTTTGGGGTTGTTCTCCAGGAACATAACCAGGAGTTTGTTGAACACAGTCTCTAATGGGTAACATAGTCAGAAGTCAGAAGTCAGAACTCAGAAGTCAGAAGTTTTTTTGTAATTAAAAGTTAGCAAACTCCTGAAAAAAACAATTTGCCTTTAAACTCAAGTTTTTAGAGGCAATTATCTGTTATTATAACTTTAATCTAAGAATAATCTTCTTAAGAAAAAATAAGCATTTTCTGTTAGTTAGAATAGTTTAAAGAGAATTTTAGGAAATAGTGATTTTCAATAAATAATCATTAATATTTATAGTAATTTAGATGCTTAATAGCTTAAGGGTTTAATAATATTAAATTCAATTACTAAACCCTCAAGAATTATGCCATTAAAACACCTTTAGAACTAGGGATAGAATGAGCGCGACGGGGATCTATTTCTAAGGCCATTCTCATGGATCTTGCAAAAGCTTTAAAAGTGGCTTCAATGATATGATGAGAGTTGATACCATCCATTTGTTTAATATGTAAAGTCATCTGACTATGATTAACAATAGCAACAAAAAATTCTCTGACTAATTGTGTATCATAAGTCCCTACTCTTTGGGTGGGAATTTGTAGGCCATAACTTAAATGGGGTCTTCCAGAAAAGTCCAAAGCAACTTGAACCAAAGCTTCATCTAGAGGGGCTAAAAAATGACCAAACCGGACAATTCCTTTGCGATCGCCTAAAGCTTTGCCTAATGCTTGACCTAAGGTTATTCCAACATCTTCATTGGTGTGATGATCATCAATTTCTATGTCTCCAGTTGCCTTAACTTCTAAGTCAATTAAGCCATGAGAAGAAATTTGATTTAACATATGATCAAGAAAAGGAATAGCAGTTTCTGCTGTACAGTTTCCTTGTCCATCTAAATTTAAACTAACAGAAACATCTGTTTCTTTCGTAGTACGAGTAACCGTCGCAACTCTATCAGGAAAGGGAGAAATAAGGGGAGAAGAACTGGTCTGAGGGAGATTTTTCGTTTGCATAGATTTAGGATTAACTTAAAACAATGATAAGAGTGATAATTCTATTATGACATTTAACAGGGTTCTGTCTCAGGATTACACATAGTATCTGGATCTTCTCCCACACCAGAAACAGGATCAATATAATAGTTATAAAATTCCGTTCCTGTAGCAACATTAAACACCATTACATGGCCATCATAAGGATTAAAAACGACACGAGATTGACGATCATTGCCGATAAATTCTTTAGATCCTATGCGTCGTAATATACCCCTAAATTGATACTCCCCTTCGTTTATTTGCATCACCAAACTATTAATATCCTGAACCTTAACATAGGTTTCTGGATCTCTATTTTGAGCAATTTCTATGGGGTTGACAGTTACATTATTTTCCAAAGCAACCCCAGGAAAATTAAAAGGAAAAACTATCGAAAAAATACCAATAGAAACCACTAATTTAAGATAATTCATACAATTTACTCCTCCCAATAAATTAAACTATTTATGTTTAGGATAACAATTTATCCACGTTTCGGGATACTTTTCACGCAAACAACCGTCATGCTTACCCGATGGGGAAAGACTATGATAGAATTGCTGCAATTTGTCTTGACCGCTTAAGAACAAAACAGTTGACTATTTTGTTATAACCCTACTTTTCACACCAACTGAAGTATATTTATGAAACTATTAGATTCTAAAGGCCGTTTATTGGGAAAAATTAGTATCCTAGACTTAGGGGCTGCATTAGCGATATTTTTGGTCATTGTCGGTATTTTCGTGGTTCCTGGTAAGTCAGGAACCAGTACCATCGCTCAAGTTGCTAACAAACCCATCGAAGTTGATGTTATCGTTAGGGGTTTAGGAGTGAGCAACCCTGATGCACTGATTAACGAGTTTAGTGAGACAAAAAAGACGAATATCGTTATCCGTAATCAACCTTCTGGGGAGTTTGAGATTAAGGAAATTAAACCCCTTCCTCGAACCACTGTCGTTCCTCAACCAGATGGTTCTGTTAAAGCACTTCCTGATCCTAGACCAGAAGTTGTCTATTTTAAAGACATGATTCTAACATTAAAAGGAAATGCGCAAATTACTGATACCGGTGCAGTGGTGGGTCAACAAAAAGTTAAAATTGGGACATTAATTGAGTTAGAAGGGAAAGATTATAACTTTAATACCAGTACCATTGCTGTCAGAATTATGAAATAAAAACATCATTATCTTTTGATGATTAAGTCATGAACTTTTTACAGTTTATGACTATTTTTTTATCTTTATATAGCAATCAGATTTGATTTGTGAGAAAATTAGAAGTAGGTAAGTTGACAATAAATGTCATTCCGAGAAAACGAAAAATCTCGTTATTGATCATTAAATTTTTCTGCCAGTAAACTTTGCAAAAAATTATCTAATTTTTCTTCTGGACAAGCTTCAATTAAAGCATAAAAAGCATCTAATAATTTAGCAGAGATTTTACCATGAACAGCACTTAAACCCCAAACATCTTCTACCCAGTCTTGGGGGTCAGTTTGCTCGAAAATCATTCTTTCTAAGAGTTGTTTTGCTTCTGTTTTAGAAATAGTCATAAAATTATTTAGTAATGGTTCAAACAACTATGTTGATTAAGTTAACTGTTCTCTCTATTAATAGCAGAAAATAGAGCAGAATAATCACTATCTGATAATCCTTACTCCATTGTTTGTTCAATAATACTA
>JBFRWO010000127.1:0-14194 GCA_051439625.1 Crocosphaera sp.
GCGTTATCTAATTTTCTTTCAAATAAATATGTTTCTATGCCAGCTTTTGCTAATGTTTCGGCGGCGGAAGATCCGGCCGGCCCTGAACCGACAACAGCTACCCGTAAAACCAAGGCTATTCTCCTAATTTCCAGAAAGGATTACGGGTTGCATCGTATCATGTACGTTTGCTTTTATGGGGTTAATTTCTCAAAATTAGTGAATTTTGCAACACACCTTAACAAATCTCGTTACATTGCTTTACAAAGTATGAGAACAATCACTCATTCTCAATCAGCATCATTGATAAATCTAGATAGTTAATTTGCTAAAGAAAATGATAAGTAAGAGGGGATAAGGGATTATTCACAGCTAAAATTACTATAGGTATAGACTTATAGCTATGCAAATCATCAGAGTAAGGAGTTAAGATTGTGGGTTACGCTGTTGTTGTTGATCCGAGTAATTTTCAGCAAGAAGTTATTGAGAATTCTTATAAAAAACCAGTAGTTATTGATTTTTTTGCCACTTGGTGTGGTCCTTGTAAACTATTAAAACCAATCTTAGAAAAATTGCTGCAAGAATATGATTTTATTTTGGCAACTATTGATATTGATGCTCATCCTAAATTAGCTCAACAGTTTAGTGTAGAGGGTGTTCCAGACGTTAAAATTGCTTTTGAAGGGAAGATTAATCAAGGGTTTGTCGGAGTTGTATCAGAAGCAGAAATCAAGGAGTTACTTAAACAATTTAATTTAACCTCTGAGTTAGACCAGAAACTTGAGGAAATGCACCAATCTATGGCAGAGAAGAATGTCCCCAAAGCCAAACAAATCTTAGATGAATTATTTGCTAAATATCCAGAACATCCGCAACTGATTCTGGAAACAGTTAACTTTTTAATCCGTCTTAATCGTCTCGAAGATGCTGATAAAATGTTGTCGACTATTGGTGTTGAACAAAAAGAGTATTATGCCAAGGCACAAGGGATGAAAAGTTTAATTGAGTTCAAAAAAATGGCCAGCATTGAGGGAGAAAATGAGTTAGAACAGCAATTTTCTCAAGGTGCAAAATATACATTATGCGAAGAATACGAAGAAGCTTTAAAGTTATTTTTGAATATTGTTGAAAACAACAGAGAATATAAAAATGATGGTGCTAGAAAAGCTATGATTTCTATTTTTCAAATATTGGGTAATACTCACCCTTTAACAAAAAGATATCAACAAGAATTAACTATGACACTTTACTAATGCCACAGATTTGCGTAGGGTTCAACAGCCGTTGAACCCTACAATATTAAAAAACTACCCACCACTAACAGGAGGAATAAAGACTAATTCATCACCATCTTGTAATTTTGTATCGCCTTCTACGAATTTATAATTAATAGAAAAACGAGTAATACTTTGCCATTTTTGTAATTGAGGATGTTCTTCAATAATAAGAGATAAGACCTCACTAACAGTCGTTTCTAAAGGAAACTGTCGTATTAATTCAGGAATTCCATAAACTTCTTGATAAATAGCAAACAATTTTATCGTAACAGTAATAGAACCTTGAGCCATAATCATAAATATTAAACCCTGGATATTTGTTTTTGAGAAAATAAATTAATTATTACCTATACTCTTAAGATATTAACTTTTCTATCAAAATTTAGCCATATACAAAAAAATATGTCAAGCTTAGATTAGAAGGATAATGTATAAAAACGGGGTGGGCTATGACAAACCAAATTGAGAGTCAACAAGTCTTGAATTCCGCAGCTTTAGAAACCAATACAGTTACTAGCACATATCAAAAAATTTTAGTTGGGATAGCAGAAGAAGATAGCAGCCAAAAGGTTTTTGAAACTGCCTTAAACCTAGCAAAAGTGCAAGGTAGTCAGTTAATGATCATAACAGTTATTCAGGAAAATCTCACAAGAACATTGGATTTACCCATTTGCTCAGAAATATCGGGATACGGTTCAATTTGTACTCAAGAAATGGTGGAATTAGAAGAAAAATTAATCCAAGAAAGTTTAGAAGGGCTGCAAATTTGGCTGAAAAGATTAACCCAGAAAGCCATTGATCAGGGTATTAAAGCACAATCAGACTATACTTATGGACAACCGGGAGAAAAAATCTGTGCTACAGCTAAAGAATGGGGGGCCGATTTAATTATTGTTGGTCGTCGGGGACGTAGTGGACTATCAGAACTATTATTAGGTAGTGTCAGTAACCATATAGTTCATCATGCACCCTGTTCTATCTTAGTAGTACAATGACCTCTGTAAAGAATTTGTCTGAGGAAACAGGAACATCTCATTTATGGATTATGTAAAAATTGCGGGGGGAATAACCGCCGCCAAAGGGTTTAAAGCGTCAGGGATAGCAGCAGGTTTAAAACCTTCAGGAAAACCTGATTTAGCCTTAATTGTCTCAGAAGTAGAGGCGATCGCAGCCGGAGTCTTTACCACATCTCAAGTCAGGGCCGCTTGTGTTGATTATTGCCGTCAAAAACTACAGGAAAAAGCCATTGCTAAAGCCATCCTTTGTAATGCAGGCCAAGCCAATGCAGGAACAGGGGAACAAGGGTGGCAAGATGCCCTAGAATCAGCCCAATTAGTAGGCGAAGCTTTAAACATCCCCTCAGAGGCGGTTCTTTTAGCTTCTACTGGGGTGATCGGACAAAGGATTAAAATGGAACCCTTGCGAGCAGGAATTGCTCCCTTAGTGGAAAAATTAGCAGAAAATGGCAACGAAGCAGCCGCTAACGCTATTATTACCACAGATTTAGTTCCCAAAGAAATTGCCCTAGAAACCATGATCGATAACCGTCCCGTCAGGGTTGGAGGTATTGCCAAGGGATCGGGGATGATTCATCCTGATATGGCTACTATGTTAGCCTTTATTACCTGTGATGCTGCTGTATCGACCGGGTTATGGCAAGAAATGTTGAGCAAAGCGGCCAATGAAAGTTTTAATCAGATCACAGTCGATGGGGATACCAGTACCAATGATAGTTTAATCGCTTTGGCTAATGGTCAATCTCGGACCCCGGCCATTACGGATCTCAATAGTAAAAATGCTCAAACCTTGCAGAAAATGTTAACTGCGGTTTGTCAACATTTAGCTAAGGCGATCGCCAGAGATGGAGAAGGTGCTACTTGTTTAGTGGAAGTGCAAGTATCTGGTGCGCCGGATGATCAAGCAGCAAGACGTATTGCAAAAACCATTGTGGGATCTTCTTTGGTTAAGTCGGCTATTTTTGGCCGTGACCCCAACTGGGGGCGTATTGCTGGTGCTGCTGGCCGTGCTGGAGTCAAGTTTCGTCAAGAAGAATTACGTATTACACTGGGTGAGTATGTGATGATGGAAAACGGACAACCTTTGGAGTACGATCGCAATGCTGCCAGCAATTATATGAAACAAGCTGCACAAGGGACTTATTTACAAGAAGATACGGTTTTAATAACTGTTTGTGTTGGCAATGGTTCCGGTAATGGTATCGCTTGGGGTTGTGATTTAAGCTACGATTACGTCAAGATTAACGCCGAATATACCACTTAGATAATTAAGCGATCGCTTGATGATCAATGGATAATGGATAATCAATCAATTATCCATTATTGAACTTCCAATCCCAATTCTTTTTATCTTATTTAGTATGATTCAGACATTAACAAAATTAATTACATTTGATGATTTTGTTGCTCAATATCCCAACATCGGTGGACGCTATGAACTACATGATAGAGTAACTTTTCCAGAGAATATAATCATCATAGTAAAAATCCAGTAACGTTTCCTCTGATTTTTTAGATAAAGGGAATTCTACATCGTTAGAACGATTGACATATGGAATTTCTAGACGAGGTTTTCCAATCTGAACCATAATATTGTTAATATCTTGGGATAAGTTCTCTTGACGAGCAAATGTATCTACTAAGTAATGGATTGCCAGTGGTAGCTGTAACAATGGATACTAACATAGGAGAATCACCTATAGTTTTAACATTTATACTCTGAATAAGTTAGTTAATAGTTAACAATCTCTTCTATTTTTAACCCAGTCACTTGATCTTGAACTGTTTGAGAAATTAAATTAGAATCTTGATGGTCAATTGTTACATAACCTGTAAGTGAAGGTAATAAGTATGACCAACGGACAGGACTCATTTCATGAGTCATTGTAATTTCTGGCAAATCTGATTCTAATCCATTCAGATTAAGATGATTCAACATCAAATCCCAGAGCAATAGTCCTGCTTCTTCTGCTAAAGATTCTTGAACAAAAATTAGTAAATTAATTTTCGTTTTCTCTGGATGATTTAAGATTGCCTCAACAAGTTTTACTAAGTCATTTTTGATTAATTCAGAATCTTCTACCTGCCAATCAGGAAAAGTAATAAAATTCTTATCTCGTAATTGTAAATTCCCCTGAAGTTCTTTATGATAGTTAGGTAAATCTTTACACCAAGGATATCCATTCGGAAAGTGCTGTTGAACCAAAGAATTTCCATGCAGGAAAAATGGGGCTTTTATCGTCCTTGGAGTAGAACCTAGTCTATAATTAACTGAATACAAACCATTCGTATTGCAATTAGGAAATTGCTTTAATAATTCAGCGCATAAAATCATATCTACACTCATAGTACCTTCTCCCGGTTTTCGACCTTTTTTATACCAAGTTTTAGAAGATTTAATAGCAATATCTTTTTTTATAAAGTAGCAATTTGTGTCAACATGATTATAATTAGTGAAAACTCGATATTTTCCTAAGCTTTCACAATTATCTTGAGTAATAAATTCCCCTTCTGGGTTTACTATATTTCGTAAAGCGTAAGCCCAATCTAATTTTTGTTGATAAACTAGGTCTACTAGAGAAGAGACATGATAAGGTTCAAACCAATTATCTTCATCAAGGTAGATAATATAATCTCCATTAACTAAATACACAACTCCTCCATATATTCTATGACCCTTATAACCACTTGCTCCTGTTGCACAAGGTAAAGTTAGAATATGATATGGTTTAGTAAATTTGATGTCGGATAAAGCTTTGTGGGTAGCTTCTGCTCTTTGCTTACCATCAATAACGATAAAGTGTTCAATATTTTCATAGTCTTGTCCTTGAACACTTTCGACAGCTTTTTTTAGTAAGGGGTTACCGGTTGTGGGTGTGATAATAGAGACCAACATAAATTTCGATATGATATTTACACTTATATTCCAATCTAGGCAATAGAGAAATGTCTTAGCAATAGACTCAGAGGTTTTAAACCGACAAACCTTGATGTTCTTTGACTGCTTGCTCATAGAAACTTTCTAAAGCATTAACAGCGACTTGATCCTCATAAAGTCTATCATGATTGGCTTTAATTTTCTCTGTAAGTTCTTGTCTCCAGTGGGTATCGTGTCCTAACTTAACCGCCATAGCGATATAGTCTTCTTCGGAATGAGTAATGGTTTCTTCTACCCCTAAGGTCTTTAAAATAGCGTAAGCATGACGACCTCGCATAAACTCCCCTGGACAAGTCACCACGGGTAAACCACAGGCGATGGCTTCTAGGGTGGTATTACCCCCTGACCAACTTAGGGTATCGAGGAAAACATCAGAAATTAAATTGACGGAGAGATACTCATCATGACTCAAGCGAGGCAACATAACACAATACTGCTCACTATCAAGGCCAACTTCAGCAAAAGCTCGTTTGAGACGATTACGAAACTGTTCAGTAATTTTAGGACTTACATTAGATTCCAAGAAAGCAAATTGAGCATTGGGAACTTTTAAGGCAATGCGGGCAAAGATATAGTCGTACTGTGGTAGGTATTTGTAAGTAGACTGACAGGAAAGATAAACAACAGCAGAATCAGAGAGATTGAACTTGCTTCTGGGATCACATACTTTAGGTAAACTAGGCATCTCGTAGGCGATACTGATATTAGGTAGTCTGACTAATTTTTCCGTATAGTGATCTTCTCCGTTATCTGGTTCCATCCAATCAGAGGTCAAAAAGTAATCCATGGTAGGAGAACCTGTAGTAATAGGATGTCCCCAGGCAACACATTGAATTGGGGCTAATCTTAATCCTGTTAATAAACTCATCATGGGAACCATCCCCACATCGGGAATGACTAAGATATCCAATTTATCTTTTAAAATTGTTTCTGCTATCTTATTAAGATTTTTTTCTGTTGGCAGATGATGAAAAATATCACTCAAAATTGCATATTTTTGTGTCTGCACATCCAATTTCCCATTTATAGCATAACTATGAACAATAAATTTTTCATGATCGGCTTGTTTAATCCAGCCTAAAAATAATTTTCCCACAGTATGAGAAAACATTGAAGCTGATAGGTAGCCAACCCTGATTTTTCTCTTAGGCAAACCAGGTTCTAGGCAACGGGGCTGAACAAATTGAGGAAAATTTAAGCTCAGGACTTTGTGGGTATACTCTCCAAACTTTTGTTGTAATGCCTTATCATCCCGCCCTTGATACTGTAAATAAAAGTTAGTCTGTTCTGCTAGAGAATTAACCAGTTGAGCAATGTCTTCTTTAGTTAACTTTTCTGGTTGCTCGATACCTGAACTATTAATCATTTCGTCAAGATAATCCGTAAAGTGTTGACGATATACATCAATTTCTTCGGTGTTATCATAGATGAAGGGTAAAAGCGATTGTTTTATTTTCTTGATAAAGATGTTATCAGGGATGGCTTTTTCTGCCCTAGCGATAACATTTTCTGCTGCTTTAATATCCCCTAAAACTTTATAGAGAGAAACTAATAAAATGTATATCATACTAGACTCAGGAAAACGTTTTATTCCTCTTTCTCCAATTTCAATGGCCTTTTCATAGTTTTTCAATTCGTGATAAGATCGACAAAGGTTAGCATAAGCATTCAAATCATCGGTATTTTTGTTTATACACTGGGTATAATATTCAATAGCTAACTCATACTCCCGTCCAGCATAAGCTGAGCGAGCTAAATACTCAAGTGCTTCAAGTTCTTTTTGGGCTAACTGATGAGCTTCTCCTAATCCCAATAACGCAAATCGATGATTTGGAGATAACTCTAAAGTTTTTTGATAAAAATTAACGATATCATCAAATCGTTCAGGTGGAGATTGATTTTCTGCTTTGGCCTGATCTAATAACAGGTTTGCTAAATTCAAATAACAACCATAATGCTCAGGAAACTGGGAGATCGCTTCTTGATAAACTTGTTCTGCTTGAGGATTTTTTTTCTGATTTGTTAGGGCTAATCCTAAATTAGCATAAGCTTCCATATTTTTAGGATCAAGCTCGATCGCTTTTTGATAAGCAGTAATCCCGTAATCAATCTGTCCTGACTTTTCTAAAATTAACCCTAACCATAGGTGATAAGACGACTCCTTGGATTCTAGGGCGATCGCTCGTTCAATAGCTTGATAAGCTTGCTGATATATCTTGTTTTCATAATATATCATCGCCAAGTTTTTCCAGACAATCGGTAAGCTGTCATCGAGTTGTATGATCTCTAAAAATCGCTCACTAGCATCCTTAAACTGTTTAGCAAAAGCAGCGATCACTCCTTCCTCTAAAAGCACTTTAATTCTTGAGTCAATCGCTTTTTTTAATCCCTCGTTTTGATAATCAGAATCAATCTCTTGAATTACTTCTTGTAGCCGTTTTCCCATGAGAAAATTATCTTGGGAGCAAGTTCGCTCAATGGCACTATCTAAAATAGTTATTAAATCTTGTTCCCAGTTAGGATGAGCGTCTAATTCTACTGAGAATAAAGGCATCATCCACACTTCTTGTGCCTCTGCCTGTTGTCCGTTTAAAAAGTAGGCTAATCCTAAATACCAATAATCATTAAGGCGATCTTTGTCCCTTTCTAGACATTGATGATAGAGGGAGATGGCTTCTTGGTAGTGGTTTTCTTGGAGAGCTTGCTGCGCTTCTAGTTCCAGGGAAGTTAACTGTATAGACATTTTAGGATACCTAATAAGATAAGGTGAAAACAGTGTGCAGTGATAGGTTGAGAAAATCACTTAAATTACTGATTCCATAGCAATTTTACGAATAATCAAATTAAGATTGTGAACCGAACTTATGCTATAAATTACACAATAACTTACGTAAAAATACTGATGACTGACAGTGAAAACTGCTATGGATATTCATATAGTACCCGCATTTGTCCTTAAACCTTTCACTTACCCTCCTTTCTAATTTTTTCTAAATACCAGTGGTTATGATATTCTGCCAAAGTAACTAAACCATCATCAACAAATACTATCGGTAAATCTTTATACTTTTCCATAAGTTTTCTTATCTTATGTATATAGTTTAACTCAATTAGACGATTGAGGTATTAGCCACGACATTGGGATAAAAATAATAAAAACAGGTGAGAACTAAAATCAAAGCACCTGTTAATATTTAGATTAAGCAAAAGCTTGTTTTGGCGTTAGCTTATTTAACTGCTTCGCCCGCATCACAGGTCATGTCAACAGCGGTTGCAATAGAACCATGATGTGCAGTAGTTACAGAAGCGTCAACGTAATCAGCACCGGTAGTTGAACGGCAGATAAGAGTTGCAAAGGCGCGAGTATCCTGAGCGTATTGAACGCCAGATTCATAGTCTCTTGTGCCAGCTTGTTCGTTATCAACACCATCGGCACTAAATAATCCGCCAGTTTGGATTGAAAAGTTATAGTATTGAGGGTCACCTGCAGGAACCTCAAGGTTAGTTAAGCTACTAGCAAACTCGGCTCTTTCTGTAAAGTAAGCTTGTTGAGCGCGGTTAACTGCACCAGCCATACTCTTAGCTTCAGACTCACGAGCTTTACCAACTTGACCTAAGAGGTTGGGTAGGGCGATCGCAGCTAAAACTCCGACGATGATTACAACAACTAATAATTCGATTAATGTGAAACCTTTGTTACCTTTCTTGTTAGCGATGGTTTTGAGTAAGTTAGCTTTGAAGGTGGAGTTAAATTTGTTATTCATTGGTAGAATGTTCCTTGTTTGGTAGAGGTGAATGTGTTTTTTTGTTTCTAGAAGGAACATACCCACCTGGTTCAAAAAACATATCACTTTGGAAAAAATTTTTTTGATTTTTTTTCGGGAAGGGTGAAAAAGTCCATTTGAGTAGAGTTTGGGGAGATTGCATAAGATTATATTGAACACTGATATGGAGTAAAAACCATCCTAACTGTTCTTCAAGGTTAGAATGGTTTGCTATTATGTACTTATAAGTACACAAGTTGAGAAAATAAATGTCAGAAATTGAAGCAGTAGGAATGGGTGAGTTTAGAAACCACTTAGATAGATATACACAGGAAAATCAAGAACCCATTGCTTTAACGAGTCATGGAGAAACCATTGGCTATTATATACCTGCTCAAACTCAACCTCACAAAAAAAATATAGGATCTCTACAACAAGCAGTGAATAAATTAAATAAAATGTTAGCGGAAAAAGGACTGAGTGAAGAGGATATTGTTCAAGATTTTCAGTTACTTAGCAAAAAAATCATTGATGAGTAGAAAAACAAAAATTATTGTTCTCGATGCAAATATTTTGATTCGTGCAGTCCTTGGAATAAAAACATTCTCCTTGCTGACTAAACAAAGAGAGAAGGTAGTTTTTTGTACGCCCCAAAATTGTTATCTTGAAGTAGCTTTCCATCTTCCTAAAATTGCTAAAAAGCGCAATTTGACTTCAGCACAAGAACAAGAAATTTTGGAGACACTGAATGAACTGAAACAATTAGTTATTCCCATAGAAGAAGATGTTTATAGTTTATTTAGAGAGGATGCTCTTAACCGCATATATGAACGAGATGAAAAAGATTGGCCAATTGTTGCCTTAGCCCTAGCATTTAATTGTTCAATTTGGACAGAAGATCAGGATTTTTTCGGTATAGGTATTGCGACATGGCGAACTAAAAATATTTCAATTTTCTTCGATGAATAACCTTCATATTTTGGCTCGGAAATGATCATCGGGTGATCCCTTGCAAACTTTCCACAAACTCGGGGTAAGAAATAGCGGCCGCTTCGGCACCGTTAATGATGGTTTTGCCTTTTGCTGTTAAAGCTGCGATCGCTAAACTCATGGCAATACGATGATCTCCACAACTATCAACTTCAGCACCGTTTAAAGGGTTTCCTCCAGTAATTTCTAAACCGTCGGGTAACTCGGTAATCTTAGCCCCCATTTTACTCAACTGTGAGGCGATGACGGCTAAACGATCGCTTTCTTTTACTCTCAACTCGGCAGCGTCTTTAATAATGGTTGTCCCTTGAGCAAACAAGGCGGCCACGGCTAAAATAGGTACTTCATCGATGAGACGGGGAATGATCTCCCCTTCAATAGTACAAGCTTTTAACTGGCAAGATTTCACCCTGAGATCCGCCACTGGTTCCCCTGTGATTACCCGTTCGTTTTCTAGGCTAATATTTGCCCCCATCATCTCTAATGCTTCTAAAATACCGGTTCTGGTGGGGTTAATACCCACATTTTCCACTAATAATTCTGCTCCTTCTACTATAGAAGCGGCCACTAACCAAAAAGCGGCCGAACTAATATCCCCTGGAACAATTACTTTTTGACCGGTTAATTTAGGATGGCCGGTGATGGTCACACTATGGGTTGTAGGATCAATATCTAAGGTTGCGCCGAAAGCTTGTAACATCCGTTCGCTGTGATCGCGGGATAAAGCAGGTTCGGTGACGGTTGTTTTTCCCTCTGTCATTAACCCTGCTAATAAGATACAAGATTTTACTTGTGCTGAGGCGATGGGGGAATGGTAATGAATGGGTTTCAGGGTTTGTCCTTTAACGGCTAAGGGGGCGAAACTGTTGTTATTGCGTCCCCATATTTGCGCGCCCATTTCTTGCAGGGGTTTGATGACACGGGACATGGGACGCGATCGCAAGGAAGCATCTCCTGTGACGCAAAAGAGGCGATCGGGGTGAGATGCTAATAGCCCTAACATCAAGCGCATGGTTGTGCCGGAGTTCCCTGCATTTAGCACGTCTGAGGGTTCTTGTAAATGTCCTAACCCTATACCTTGTACGGTCACTTTTTGACTGTTTAAGGGGGATATTTTCGCCCCCATAGCCCGAAAACAGTCGGCGGTACTACGGGGATCTTCTCCTAATAATAATCCTTCGATGATGGTTTCTCCTTCTGCGATCGCTCCCAACATCAAGGCGCGATGAGAGATAGATTTATCCCCGGGTATTTGTAGGGTTCCTTGTAAGGATAATCCTCTCTCGGGAGGAGTTATTGTCAAGACTTGCTGATTTTCTACCGTTTGAAGCTCAATAATCGATTTAGACATATATTAGGACTCAGGAGTTAGGAGTCAGATGGGCAAAATACTGACACACGGCACTACCCATCGGTATTTGAGGGTTAATTAGATTCGTAGTTCCCTCATTATGACATTTTTAAGATACAAAAAATAGCAACTGCTGTCAATCACAGACAATTGACTCCTTCCTGCTCGTATACAGTTTTGTTCTGATCTTTATGAAACCGCTAAAAATTCTGAAATTGTTTTCATTTTTTTACAGTCAATAGGTTTTTATAAACTTTTTTTGATCATCCTGTTTCAACTCTAAGTTGCTTGTTAAAAATGAATAAAAATAAATATCTGATAGGGCAAATTTTATGGTAAATATAAGGTCAAGAGTTTGCCAATAGCAAGTAATTCTATCTTTCATGGTTTCTCTATAGATATATTTTCCATGATCAATTATAATTAATTTAAAAATTTATATAGCTAATTCTGTGAAAATTTATGGTGATTTTGTACTGGAGTATTAGTCTCTGTTACTGATGAATATGCTAATTTTAATAAATTCTTAATTATGGTTTGCTTTCTTGAAAAAATGTTGCAAAGACAGCTTATATATAAAAGAAAAATCATCATAAATCAACGGAAAATAATTAAATCTTTATAAAATTTATCAGAGAATTTTTTTTGCTCATCATTCCCTAATTAAACATTTCTTAATAGTATTTACTTGCCAATTTTCATATTTTGACGATAAGCTTATTGATATAGATTATCAATAAGTGATAATTTTGTTGTTTCAGTGAAAACCATGATGCAAACTTACGACAATCCTAATGTCAATTATGACTGGTGGGCAGGAAATGCCCGATTTGCCGAAAAATCAGGTTTATTTATCGTTGCTCACGCTGCTCAAGGTGCTTTAATCATGTTTTGGGCTGGCGCGTTCACTTTGTTTGAACTTTCTACCTATACTCCCAGTTTACCTATGGGAGAACAAGGGTTAATTTTATTACCCCATTTAGCCACTTTGGGCTTTGGTGTGGGACAAGGAGGAGACATTATTGATACTTATTCCTTTTTTGTTATTGGGGTATTGCATCTGATCTCATCTGCGGTGTTAGGTGCTGGTGCTTTATTTCATCTTTTAAAGGCCCCACAGGATCTAAAAACTACAGAAGGGGGCGCACGTCGCTTTCATTTTGACTGGGACGATCCGAAAAAATTGGGCATTATTTTAGGCCACCATCTCTTATTTTTGGGTCTCGGTGCGCTGTTATTGGCAGGAAAAGCCATGTACTGGGGTGGTTTATACGACTCTACTATTGAAGGGGTTCGTTTAGTGACTCAACCTACTTTAGATCCCTTAGTGATCTATGGCTATCAAACCCATTTTGCCAGTGTTAACAGTCTTGAAGACTTAGTGGGTGGTCATATCTATGTGGGTGCTTTACTGGTTGCTGGCGGTATTTGGCATATTATTGTTCCTCCGATGGCATGGGCAAGAAAAGCCCTTATTTTCTCAGGAGAAGCGATTTTATCCTACTCTTTGGGCGGTATTGCTTTAGCAGGGTTTGTGGCAGCTTATTTCTGTGCTGTTAACACTTTAGCTTATCCCCCCGAATTTTACGGTCCTGTTTTAGAGGTGAAGTTAGGAGTAACCCCTTATTTTGCTGATACAGCATCCTTAGAGTTTGGGACTCATACCGCACGTTGCTGGTTAGCCAATACACACTTCTTCTTAGCCTTTTTCTTATTACAAGGTCATTTATGGCACGCTTTACGCGCTATCGGTTTTGACTTTAAACAAGTAGAAACTACGCTCAATAACCTGGCAAAAGTTTAAATGATAAAAAGGAGTTAAGGGGTGTCTAAGGCGTTTAGAGAGACACTACATAGACATCCGCTTAACTTTCCTGTTGAACTCTATTTTCATTGTGCCTTAAATTGTCCTCAATTTGGAGTTTGTTATGTCTTCTGTTCCTAATGCTTTATGGTTAAGTGTCAGTCCAGTTTTACAGAGGTTCAACCGTCCTTTAATTAGTCAACTGTCCGAAGATCATGCCGTCGCTTTATGGGAATATAATCAAACCCCAGATGAACCAATAACTCTTGACGTTGCTTTTGTCTTGTTACACGACTATCTTAAGCAACTGGAGGAACCTGTACATCTCATTGGTCATAGTACCAGTGCTTGGTTAGGGATGATCTATGCACAACGTCATCCTGAGAGGGTTAAGTCTTTGACTTTGTTATCCGTAGGTGCTAATTTAGCGGTAGATTGGCAGAGTCATTATTATGCGATGTTTAAGACTTTGCCTTGTGAGCGCTACACAATTTTGAGTCAGATGGTTTCTACGCTTTTTGGCCGCCAATGTCCGTTTAAAAACGAGTTATTAATTTATTTGTTAGAACAAGATTTATTGTCTTCTCCTTCTCCTAATACATTGGTAGAACAAGTTAGTGTTACACCTGAATTGATTTCTGTTCCTTTGTTTATTGGAGGAAGTCGAGATGATTTGGTTATTTCTCCTTATCAATTAAATGCGTGGAAACCTTGGTTAAAGTCGGAGGACATTTTATGGGAATGCGACCAAGGAAGGCATTTTTTCCATTATCTGAATTCGGAATTAGTGGCTGAAAAAATTAGATGTTTTTGGCAAAGTTTGGACGAATCAAAGGTAGATTATAAAATGGTTCAATCTGTTTCATAGTTCTTATTTTTGTCTATGGAGGGATTGTTTAAATAATGGATAATAGAGATTTATAATTATCCATTGACCAAATGTCTCTCTATTAAATTGTGTATCTTAATCTAGAGAGTATTTATGATATTACCTAAGATTCTGATGATCCAAGTTGGTTGGATTTGTCCTCTACTTATTTGGTTAGTTTTGTTATGTTTTTTCTGTGCTATTTTC
>JBFRWO010000128.1:0-2972 GCA_051439625.1 Crocosphaera sp.
ATGGCCATAAGTATTTTCGCCACGAAACTTAACGGAAAAAACAGGGTTAAGATGAGCTATGTCCTCTTTTTTTTTGACAGAATCAGGATTTTCTTCAATAAAATCCTTGTTATCTTTAATAACATGACGGTTAACGTGAATATGGCTTTTAGCTGGCACTTGCTTGGTTTTCCATGTCGCTTTAGGTCCCCGTTTCCTTCTAGCAATTACAGGGGAACCATTGTACAAGGGAATGACCCAGGTTTTGCCAATTTTATAGGCTCCTTCGACTCTCCCCTCTTTGAGCAGTACACGCAGTCTAGATGTGGAAATTCCTAACAGTTTTGCAGCTTCAGTTGTACCGATAAACATAAATATAACTCCTGAAATTTAACTATTGCGATATCATCATAATCATTAATATAAGGATAGCACTGAAACTAATCGTATTTTTATCAACTTAGATTACAGAAGTTTGTCTTGTAGGGGTTAACCGCCGTTAACCCCTACTTTAGGAAATTCCTATAAATTGTCAACTATTAGGTAAAAATTGGGTACTTATAGGATATCAACACCGTGATCAAATGTTTAAAAGCAACCCATGTCAACAGATTTACTCAATAAGGGACTACAAGCCTTACAACAACAGCAATATTCCGAAGCTGTTAGTCTGTTAGGTAATTTTTGTCAGCATTATCCCGATCGCAACTCCGATTTTTACATTCAAGGCTTAATTGCTTTAGCCAGGGCTTATCGGGGTAACGGACAACAGGACAAAGCTATCAGCCTAGCCCAAACTCTACAAAAGCATTCTAACCAAGAAATTCAACAATGGGCTAAAAGCTTCTTATCCATCGTTAATCAAGATGAGATGAATAGCAGTGGACATAGTAAGCAACCTGAATTTAATAAAATAGCAGGGAGGGCAGCGCAAAGTGGTGTCAGGCTGATGATGCCAAAAATTGCTGATAATCTCAAGTTTGCTTCTAGCTTCACCATTATTCTCTTGTTAGGCATGGTATTATCCCTATCTTTAGGGGTGTTTTTAATCTTTGATAGTCAGAATCCCCTTTTAGGATTAATTATTTCCATCACTGTGACAGTGGTGTTTAATGGGGTGACATTTTTCCTCTCTCCTCTGATTATGGATTTGACCCAAAAATGGCTTTATCAGACTCGTTGGGTTAGTTTGGCTGAAATTAAGCGTCGTAGTCCCGAAGCTGCTGACATGATTATACGGGTGTGTAGAGAAAGAGAGTTAGCTCATCCCCGTATAGGGATTATTGATGACCAAAACCCCACAGCTTTTACCTATGGTTCTCTCCCCGGAAATGCTCGTATTGTGGTTAGTGAAGGGTTATTTACTTATTTAGATGATGATGAAATTGCCACGGTTTACGCCCACGAATTAGGTCATATTGTCCATTGGGATTTTGCTATCATGACCTTAGCTTCTACTTTGGTACAAATTACTTATTTAATCTATTTATTTGCTCGTGGCTGGAGTCAAAGGGGAAATAGTGATAATAAGTTAAAAGATGGCTTAAAAGTTGCTTCGGTTGCTGCCTATTTCTTTTATATTATTGGCACTTATTTAATGCTTTATTTATCCCGAACTCGGGAATATTATGCCGATCATTTTGCTGCTGAAGTAACTGGCAATCCCAACGGTTTATCAAGGGCTTTAGTTAAAATAGCTTATGGTATTACAGAAGAATTAAGTAACAATTCTGAACCCAGTAAAGTATTAGAAGGAACTCGCGCCTTAGGAATTTGTGACGCAAAAGGGGCTGCTACCACTGGGACAATTTATCGCAGTAGTGCCGAAGTACAACGCTTAGGAAAAGTTTTTGTTTGGGACTTATTTAATCCTTGGGCAAAATTAACTGAATTGAATTCAACCCACCCTTTAACAGGGAAAAGAATTCAAGCTTTGTCTACCTATGCTGAACAAATGGGTATCGATTCTCAATTTAATATGGCTAATGTTGTTAAAGAGGGAAACAAACTCGATAAACAACAGTTAATGACCAACTTTTTTGTAGAATTGATTATTAGTAATGGTCATTTTATTGGTGGATTGTTAGGGTTAATTTTCGGATTAATATTAACTATGTCTTCGCAAACACCTAACTTATTAATTAGTTTTATTTGTTGGGGATTTGGGGGAGGATTTATTCTGAAAACCCTTCTACTTTATCCTGATTTTAAGAAGGCTAAAACCTCTGATATTATGACTCTAATGTGTGATCCCTATGGTAGTCCTGTTAGGGGTAAACCAGTTCAACTCAAAGGAACATTAATCGGTAGAGGAGACGCTGGTTATAGCTTTGGTTCTGATCTGAAATTACAAGATCAAACAGGGATGATTTTTACTCGTTATACTTCTCGTTTTGGTGCGATCGGTAACTTCTTTTTTGGTGCAACACAAGCGGAAAATTTAATCGGAACCCCTGTAGGAACTATAGGTTGGTTTCGTCGCGGAGTCGCTCCTTGGTTTGATTTGATGGAGTTATCTAGTAAGAAACAAAACGTAAAAAGTTATCCTCGCTTTGGTGGCTTAATTACAGGTTTTGGCATTATTATTTTAGGAGTAATATTACCATTAATATTATTTTGAAATAAAAAACTAAATTGATCAATAAAAACACGTAAGTCAACAAAATTATATTGTTCAGTTTTAGTAGATTTTACTGAGGGCTTTGTGTTAGTTGATTTACTTGTGACTAGACACACTAAAAGTATGCTTTTTGGTCACCATATTCGAGAATTACCTAAAATATACTTGGAACTGTTATTGAATTCTAAGTACTAATATTTATGAGTAACTCGAATCAAAGTTTTAATACTTCTTCTGGTTTAAACAACTTAACATTTAATTTAACAGGTTCCAGTAGTACAACAGGTGCTTATGGCAATGTGCGTTCCTTTAGTGAGGGAGATGTTTCTGTTAACGTCAGAGCCTTTAGCAGTGATAAAAATGGAGGGAACTG
>JBFRWO010000129.1:0-9979 GCA_051439625.1 Crocosphaera sp.
TATGGACAATATTTAAGTCAAGGTCAAAACTTTAAAACTCATTTAATTACGGAAAAGTCTTCTGATGAGTTAAATCAAGCTATTGAGGATTTTATCAGGGATAATAACATAGTCGTTCCCATAGAAAGATAAAATAATGTCAGTATTAAGTCTCCATAAAGGTATATTTGTAGAGACTTGATACTAAGGTGTTAAGCATCTAAATTACTATTACTAGTTCACATATCATTACTAACTGCTATATAATTACAACGACTAAATCTGTCTACTTTATAGTTTAAATCATTGAGAAACTTAATGATATTTTTGATATCATTTTTTTTGTTTAAAAAACTGTTAATGAATGGGTATAAATCATGAAAAATCAAAACAGGTTGATGGTGTTTAATAGTTTTAATCATTCCTTTTAATATCTCTAATTCATTTCCCTCTAAATTGATTTTAATAGCACTAATCTTTTTATCATTAGGAAACTTATAGTCATCCAATGACATAGATTTTACTTCAGTAATGTTATTGTTTTCTCTATTATCAATCAAATTGCATGATTGCTCATATAATTCTGAGTAACAATTACTTATTGTTTTTACTAATTCTATGTTTTCAATCGTAATTTTATTTCTCATTTCCCCAATATAAAGAGAATAATTTTCTTTAAATAATTCACAGAAATAAGGGATAGATTCAAAAGCAATAATATCAGTTTTTATACGGTTTTTTGCTAAGACTATACTCAATAAACAGCTAACCAGTCCTACCTTAGCCTCAATATCAATAAAAAGATCATCACCTTGACAATACTTCAAAATTATAGGTATTAATTTATCTATGAATTTTTGATAATATATGTTTTTCCAAATTAATAATTTATGGAATAAATTTTCAGGAAAATAATACTTAAATGTATAGAGTTTATTTTGAAAGGGAACTTCTAATAGTTCATATTCATTGGATGAATTATAATGAATTTTTCTTAATTGACAAGTAGGTAATTTTAATGTTTTTTCCCCTATCATTATCGCCCAATTTTTAGCCACATTTTTCAATATAGACAAGTAACTATATTCACTTCTTTGGTTACTATATTTACGTGCATTTGTGATAATAGGATAGGGTATTCTTTGACACTTTTTATAACTAATTCTATGATTAAATAAAGTAACATCTTCTAACAAAGAAAGATAGTCAAACCCCCCTATTTCTTTAAAATCATCTCGTCTCACACAGAAAACCTGATCCCCATAAGGCGATTTTCTAATATAATTAACCGTCCAAGCAACCAATTTTAAACCTAAATGATCGGACTGAAATTGCAAATCAAAATAAGCAAGTTTTACCTGTTTATTGCTTAATATATTGATTATTTTTTGATCCCATTCTGACGGTAATAAGGTATCTGCATGACAAAAAATGAGATATTTTCCTGATGAATGTCTTAACCCTACATTCATTTGAAAAGCACGGCCTAAAGATGATACGGTTAATGTCTGTATAAGAATATTAGGATAATCTTTTTTAAACTCTTCAACCCGTTGTAAAGTATTATCTTTGCTTCCTCCATCAATTATCAAAATTTCTATATTATTTGATTTTTCAGCTTGTTTAACTATGTTAGTTAAAGTATTATAGATAGAATTAACTTCATTAAGAGTAGGAATAATAACCGAAATATTAACTTGATTTTGTTCTATTAACTCCATTAAACCAAGAGATTGTAAGTCATTAATTTCATCAACATCTACTAAAGTATCATTCAGTATAGACGCAGAATTATAGTTTTTTTGCATCAAAGAATAAGTTTGTTGACCAACATTTCCTAAACTATAATTAACAGCAGTAAAAACATCACTATAATAGGGCAAAGCAATTAGATAATAACCATTATCTTTAGTTAAGGCAATCGCTGCTTCTTTTCTTTTGACACATTCAATAGCTTCAGATAAAATATTAGCAGTAATTCCTGGTATATCAGCCCCAATTATTATTACTTTTTCTAACTGCTTAGCGATCGCATTTATCCTTTCCCCAAAAGAAGTTGAAGGTTGTTTAATAAAATAAAGAAAACCAGACTTTATTCCTTGATTTATATCCGATGCTAAAGCAGGATCAAACCCCTCGATCATCTCGGTTTCAGAATCTACTCCTGTATAATTTACAATAATATTAACCCCATTAATTTCATGTAGTAAAATCATCAACATTTTACTCATAAAAACACTATGGATATTGGCCGCTGTGCGATCGCCAATATCCCAAGCTAAACGAGTTTTAACCTTTCCTGGATCGGGGTATCGAGTAAATAGAACAATACTAATAGAATAGGGTAAACTTTCTTTTTCAACCATAACAAAAACAGTGAACAGTAAGCAGTAAAAATTGATCAGTGAGCAAAAAATTTTAATCGATAACTGATTACTCTTCACTGATAACTTATAACTTATAAATTATCCCCCATACCGTTCTTCTTTCCAAGGATCACCCCGTCGATGATAACCATTTTTTTCCCAGAAACCTAACTGATCTTCTGGTAAAAATTCTAAACCATTAATCCATTTTGCACTTTTCCAAGCATATAAATGAGGAATAACTGTCCGCATCGGACCACCATGATCAGCCGGTAAGTTTTCTCCTAATAGTTTAAAAGCAAAAAAGTTATCTTCTAAAACAAAATCCTTTAAAGGAAGATTAGTAGTATAACCTCCATAACAATGCTGCATGATATAGGTTGCTTTGGGGTCAACATCTAATAACTCTATAAAGTCTGTAATTTTGATTCCTGTCCACTTAACATCTAATTTTGACCAACGAGTAACACAGTGAAAATCTTTGGTAAATTCGTGATGGGGTAAACCCATAAAATCTGACCAAGAAAAGGTTTTTGGTGTCACTAAACCCCAGACTTTTAATTGCCAGTTTTCGGTACTTATTTGCGGAGTATCACCATAGGTTAAGACAGGAAAACCTTTCGCTAAATATTGTCCTGGAGGAACACGATCATCATTATCGGGTTCAGGTTTTTGGAAGAATTTTAAAGCCATATTTGTTTTAATAATGGACAATAGATAAAGGATAATTTATAATTACCCCTTGTTGAGATAATAATCTAGTTTAGATATTATGATACTGCTAACCTCGAACCTTGACAATCTTCAACCTCTATTGTCTAAATACCATCAGAAGATTTACAATAGTGTTGAGAATAGTCCTCTAAATTAATCTATGCGACTCATTTTATATAGCAAACCAGGGTGTCATTTATGCGAAGGACTTGAGGGGAAACTAAAACAAATAGAAACCCCACAATTTGACCTAGAAATACGAGACATTACCACCCGTGAAGAATGGTTTACTGCTTATCAATACGAAATTCCTGTTTTAAGGTTACAGTTACCCCAAGGAGAAAAAACAATCCCTAGATTTTCTCCTCGTCTATCTGTTGAAAGATTAGCACAACAACTAGATAAATATTTACAGTTATCAGATGATGACTAATCTAGATTAAATCATTATTAACTTAGCTTTTTTTGAGGAATAAAAGACTGAAATAACGAAAAGATGTAGACAAAGGTGGTAATAAATAGCTGAAAATTTTTGATTTCTGTTGTTTGTTTCATCTGTCAATCTCCTTTGCTCAGTAATTCAGAATAATTGTTAACTTATCGGAAATATCATTTTGAGTCTTCCTCCAAAAGAGTGATCCACAAAGGTTAAGTGTAACTAATTAGTTTGATTAAGTTGTGCTGTTTTAACAGTAAAAGGATTGGATAGAGAAGCACTTTCTACTTTATCGAAAGTAACATTTATGCCGATCAAGAAACAAGCGATGACTACAGTATCAATGATAATTGTTGTGAGTTTCATAATGATGTGAGTAATTGAATGACCACTTTCTAGATTAAGATTCCCTTGTGTCTTTTGTATGTCATTGTTATAGCAAACTGATGTCATTAATTATCTTGGTCACAAAACCTGAAATTGTATTAAAATAAACATGACGAGATGGCAACTCAATTAGGATATTGACTCTATGAGCGATCGCAATAGCCCCAACTGGGAAGAAAAATTAGAACAAAAATTTAAGGATCTCGAAGCAGAAATAAACAATCAAACGAGTCCCGTACGCCCTTTTAACCCCCAAGAAGTCAAAAGCAACGAAACTGTATCACGGGTTACTACTTGGTTTCAAGGATTAGAAACACCAGCTAAAGTGGGTGTTGCCGTGGTTGCGGTGATCGTGGGGTTATCTATCCTCAACGGCGTGTTAAAATTAGTCACTTCCTTGATTGTAGTGGGGATTTTAGGGTTTGTTCTTTACGCTTTATATCGGGCTTTAATTCAGAACAAATCTAACTGATAAGCTTATAACTGAGCAATAAATCTTTCGATTCTATCCATGCCTTTTTTAATGGAGTCTAAATCTGTGGCATAAGAGAGACGAATACAATGATCATCCTCAAACGCTGCACCTGGAATAGCTGCCACTTGTTCTTTGTCTAACAACTGGTCACAAAATTCTCGGGAGTTAAGTCCAGTTTTGCTAATATCAATAAAAACGTAAAATGCTCCCATTGGTGTTGGACAACTCAGTTGAGGAATGGCTTGAATTCTCTCCAAAATGACCCGACGACGTTCGCTAAAAGCATCGCGCATCTCTTGCAAACAAGGAAGGGATTTCGGACTTTCCAAAGCAGCAATAGCTCCATATTGAGCAAAAGTACAAACGTTAGAGGTACTATGGCTTTGGATGGTGCTGACAGCTTTAATGAGTGGCTCAGGGCCTGCTAAATAACCGATACGCCACCCTGTCATAGAGTAACTTTTAGCAAATCCACTACTAATGATGGTGCGCTTAAATATTTCCTCTCCTAGAGAGCCAATACTAATATGTTCTACCCCATCGTAGACAATTTTCTCATAAATTTCATCAGAAACAACCAACAAATCATGCTCAACAATGACTTCAGCTAAGGCTTTAATTTCTGCTGGATTGTAAACCGTACCAGTAGGATTTGAAGGAGAATTTAGTACGAACAATTTTGTCTTGGGTGTAATAGCTTGACGTAGTTGTTCGGGTGTTATTTTATAGTCAGTTTCTGCGGTAGTTTTGACAACAATAGGGGTTCCTCCGGCAAGTTTAACCATTTCTGGATAACTGAGCCAATAAGGGGCAGGAATGATGACTTGATCTCCTGGCTCAATTAAAGCCAACATTAAGTTGGATAGGGAATGTTTGCCCCCGTTGGTGACGATAACGTTATTAGGTTTATAGCTTAACTGATTATCATTATTTAATTTTCGTGCGATCGCTTCTCTGAGTCCTAACTCTCCTGCCACTGCTCCGTATTTCGTCTTCCCTTGAGCTAAAGCCGATGCGGCAGCATCTTTTATGTGTTGAGGGGTATCAAAGTCTGGTTCCCCTGAAGCGAATCCACAAACATCCATCCCTTCAGCCTTCATCTCTTTGGCTTTGGCGGTAATGGCTAGAGTTAGAGAGGGAGTGATTTGTGTTACCCTACTGGCCAATTGAATCATATTTTTATTTCCCGGCCTATTTTTTCCCTAAGATAATTATTTTCTATTATGTTTATATGGTACAGCTTTTTGTCTTCTAGAAAAACCTCATTTTTTCAGAAATTCTTCCAGTAAATCCACTAAATTCATTTGACATTGTATGGGCAATAATTCTAAGAGAGGAACTTCTTTGCGCCCCGCTCCCAAGGAGACAGAGATTTGACGGAGAATGTCGATTACAGCCTCTTCGCTGACTTCTTCGTTTTCTATCATGGGATAGACTTTTTCAGCTACAACGGTGTGTAGATGGGCATCTGCTAGATACAGATGCCATTTGGCTACATCAATATAAATATTTTCCCCAATTTCAGCAGCCAGGGATTCAACGGTTTGGGTTCTCTGCTCATTAACCATTATATTTTTCGCTGTAGTCAGCGATCGCAGCGATGTAAATGAAATGTCCTAATAGTACCATTGCCCAGATTCCTGAAAACCAGACTATCCACTGCCACTCTGCTTGTTTTAGATTGTGAACAAACCAAACACCAGAGTTACAGGCAAGGAAAGCAGCCACGTGAACGGCAAAGGTCATGCGATCGTCGAGACGACGATAGGCCGGGTCAGCGCGGTCGGGTTTGCGAGGCCAACGAGGAGGCATAAAGACTTACTGGGTAATGTAAATTACAATAACTATTTTAACAGAATTTTGCCTCATTCAATGGATAATGTTTCTTCCTCTGGAGAGGGTTGAGAGGGGGAAAAGGTAACATTTTCTTGAAGTTGTGTCATTAACCAACTTTGAAAAAGTTCGTTTAGCAGTCGTTGTCTGGTGTTGTCATCCAATTGTGCCGACATATATTTTTCTAGACGCAAAATAACCCACCAATCTCCCACTTGAGTTGGTGGGGAAAGTTGTCCAGGGCGACTGGCTGCTAAAATTTGTGCTATTTTCGGGTGAGGGGTCTTGAGTTCCACCGGACCGAGTAAGCCACCTGTTTGGGCTTCTGAACCTTGAGAATATTGTCTGGCTAATTCGCTGAAGGTATTTTCTCCTTCTTGAATACGAAAGTAGAGTTCTTGGGCTACCCCTGGATCTTTGCTACGAATTAAGGAATAAACTACTTGATCTAATTGTCCTTTACATTTGACAAAATAGGGATCTATTTTATCTTCCCAGGTAAGTTGCTTAAATTTTTCAATTTTTAAGTCTCTAACAGTTAATTCTTCAAATTGTTCTGGAGTCATACCATGATGATCTAACCAGACTTTTAGCTGCTTTTCATCGGTTATTTGTTGTCTTTGATAGAACTTTTGTTTGGCTAGGGTACTTTCTTCCGAGCTACAGGTAATAGAAGCGATCGCTTGATCGATGATAATTTCTTTAGCTAGTTGTGGTAGTAAGCGATATTGGGCTAGTAGGGGATAAAGTTCGGCGGATGATATAGCTTGCTCGCCAATTTTCAAGACAATGTCCATGTTTTCCTTTAATTTCTATGTTCTCTAATTTACCTCATCTTTATCGTCTAAGGGCTGATTGCTCAATTGTTTACTTTGTCGTTTTTCTCGTAAGCTATTTAAGGCCAAAATCACTAAAGTTATAGCAGTAAGAGGAATGACAAATACCATGACGCTGATAAATAGTGTGAGTCCATCGTGATCCGTTGCATACAAAATAAGATAGATGGTATAGGCGATATAATAACTCAAAAATAAGCAGCCTTCCCAACGGGCGATGACATTGCCTGTAAAGAAAATGGGCAAACAAGCAATGGCAATGGCTACCATTACTGGTAAATCAAAATAAAGGGCTGCATCAGATACAGGAACCCCAACGGGTGAAACAATAGCACAAACGGCTAACACGGTTAAAATATTAAAAATATTACTTCCCACTACATTCCCTACTGCAATATCTCTTTCTCCTTTGATGGCAGCGACAACGGATGTAGCTAGTTCTGGTAGGGAGGTTCCGGCGGCGACAATGGTTAGGCCAATAATTAAATCACTGACTCCTATTCGACGGGCAATATCTGTGGCACTGTCTACTAACCATTGAGATCCCAATACTAAACAGCCAACCCCTAATAAGATAAAGGCAATGTTTCGAGTCCATTGTCCTAATGTTAAGGGACTTTTATTGCCATACTCTGTTTCGTATTCTGAGTCGGGATCGCTAGGTTGTTTTGACCCTTGATAAATCAAAAATATTGTGTATACAATACCTCCAAGCAAAAGAATAATCCCATCTGAGCGATGAATGGTACGATCTAGTCCAAAGAAAAGGGTTAAGCAAGATACGCCAATCATGATAGGCACATCTAAACGAATTAGCTGTTGCGCTACCATTAAGGGAATAGCTAGGGATGATAAGCCTAAAATAACTAAAATATTAAAAATATTACTGCCAATCACATTACCTAATGCTAACTCTGCTTGATTGGCTAAACTGGACTGAATGGCTACTGCCATTTCAGGGGAACTGGTTCCGTAGGAAACAATGGTTAAACCAATGACTAAAGGGGAAATACCTAAACTGGCAGCTAAACGAGATGCTCCCCTAACTAAAATTTCTGCCCCAACGACTAACAATACCAGTCCTGCTAGGAGTAACCCAAATACTAAGATATAATTCATTAAAATTTATGATTATTTTATAAGGATCAACAAGTTTAAAAATGTTACAACCAGAGAGCAAGGCTAAAATATTTTTTAAACCTTGAGGTGGTAGCTAGATTAAGTCATGATATAGTCTAACCATCATACTACAGTTAGTCCTTCTTGTTTAGCCTAGATAATTTGTCAGAGTTTTTTATAAGTGAATAAACTTATGGTCGATAATGACAGCAAAGTTGAAAAACTTGCGATTAGTCGCCGAGTAGTAATTAATAATTAATTTATTTCTAGAAAAAAAACAAAATGCTAAGGACAAAAATATTTTTCAGTGACTTCCAAATTCCTTGATTGGGAAATACTATTTTTGTTGTCGAAGTTTCGATTTTATTGCCACCTAAAATAAAAATTATCTAAATATTGATTCATGTGATTAATTGTAATTAATTTACTTCTCGAATCATAATAATTCTTGTGTCATCATTGATTTTTCTTATTTCTTGAAATATAATAGTATTATGATGTATTATAAAGTAGTTGAATTTTGGAGGTTCTTAAACCAACTCAAGAGCCTGACAATCTCTAGTAAAAATGATTAGCATAGAAGAGTGAACGAACGATTATCTCCTTTAGAGTCCCTAAAAACAGGAAAATGGTTCAAACTAATTTGTGGCGCAAGTTTCCAAGACTTGCCGGCCATAAGGAGTTTATCGACTATTTATAGCTTAGTTGGTGCTGACTGTATCGATGTTGCTGCTGATCCGGCGGTGATAAAAGCTGCCAGAGAAGGGATAAACTTAGCCATTGAATGGAGAGAAATTGCCAAAAACCAAGGATATCCCCAGATAAATAAACCCTGGTTAATGGTCAGTTTGAACGATGGAGAAGATCCTCACTTTCGTAAAGCCTATTTTGATGAAAAATTATGTCCTGCTGATTGTTCACGGCCTTGTGAATTAATCTGTCCGGCACAAGCGATCGCCTCATCAGGAATTATAGAACAGCGATGTTACGGATGCGGTCGTTGTTTGCCAGTTTGTCCCCTAAATTTAATTGAAACGCGATCGCAAACTATTACACCAGAAATCATTTTACAATTACTCAAAAGTAATAGTGTCGATGCGATCGAAATTCATACTCAAGTTGGACGGGAAAAACAATTTAAGGAACTGTGGCAACAATTATTTCCTGGTATCAAACATCTAAAACTTGTGGCTATTAGCTGTCCCGACGGAGAAGGATTAATTAACTATTTACAGACACTTTATGAAATTATTTCACCTTTATCTTGCGAATTAATCTGGCAAACCGATGGCCGTCCCATGAGTGGAGATATTGGCAAAGGAACCACCCATGCAGCCATTCGACTGGGGCAAAAAGTTTTAGCATCTGGTTTACCAGGATGGGTACAACTAGCAGGAGGAACCAACCATCATACAGTCCCCAAATTAAAAGAATTGGGTTTACTCGGATCTCGATCATCCATCAAACCCACCATAGCAGGAATTGCCTATGGAAGTTATGCGCGCACTTTAATATCCCCTTTTTTAGAAACCATTGAAACACAACTAATGTCACCAAAAATAACTTATTTTCCCGAACAATTCTGGCAAGCTGTTGATACAGCTTATTCTTTGGTTTCACCGTTGAAAGGGATGTGAGTGTGGGGAGTGTGGGAAGTGTGGGGGGTGTGGGGGGTGTGGGAAGGGTGGGGAGTTTGGGAAGAATACAAACAATATGAATATGCTGCGCCCTCTGCGCGCGGTGGGGCCGCGTGGGCGGGGGGGGCGCGCTCGGCCCCTCGCCGCGACGCGACGGTGACGCGGCTTAAAGCGAGTGATGGTTTAAATACACGACC
>JBFRWO010000130.1:0-3046 GCA_051439625.1 Crocosphaera sp.
ATATTGGAGATGCTGAAAATCGTTATGATGCTATATTTGAGACTTATTTATTACAGACTCTTAATGTTGATACTGAGCGTTTATTAAATAGTATTGAAATTCCTGATCTTATTTTATATCGCAGTAATAGAAATGTTTTAGCAATTATTGAAGCAGTAAAAACAGGAGGAGAAATTAATGTTGAAAGACGAGATAGATTGATTAATTTATTTGATGGCTGTACTGCTAGACTATCATTTGTTAATGCGTTTGAAAATTTCCAAGGATTAAAAAAAGCTTTGAAGATAATTACCGGGGAAACCCATGCTTGGTTAGCAGATAATCCTACTCATATGATTCATTTTAATGGCGATAAATATTGGTTAAATGATGATGATATTAATGATTTAGCTTAGGATATATTGCCCAAAATTTGTATTCATTCGTAAACACTTGTAATTGATTTTTTTCTAGATTATGGCTACTATCTTTTATCGAAATTTACGCTTATTACTGAACTTCCCCTTTGACAAAACCCGATAACGTATGCTGCATGAGGGATACACCGAATTAGCTAGGGGTTATTACTGGGTACAAACAGAAGAAATGCTTAATAAATCTAATGCCTTTTGTTGCAGTTCGCTAGGTCGAGTTATCTTGTCAAAAACGTATTTTCCACTCTCTAAAGAACACTCAACTGTGTTCAAGCAAATTGTTCCCAAATCTTCTAGTAAAGTACGAAAGCTGTGAACTGGTAAGTTATCTTCGGTACGTTTTTTTCTATCTTTAGCAACAGCAGAATTACTCCGACGAGCTTTTATGACATCCTGATAGTTATTATCAATTTCTTCATCTTCAAATAATAAAGGGGCTAATTTTTGTTTTAAATGCCATTCAACGTAATAAGCCAACATACATAAGAAAATATGTGCCTTAACTCTGTCTCCCTTATAATGATAAATAGGACGCACTTTTAAATCAATAGATTTATAACAACGGAAAGCTTCTTCCACCGAAGATAAACTTTTATAAGCTTTGACAACTTCAAATCCATCCATTAGAGTTTCATCTACAGAAGTTCTAAGAATATAAACCCCGTCTAGAGCAATTTCTTGGTCAATCAACTCTTGTTTACGCTCATAAGTAAATCCTGAATCTGTGATGTCTAAATTATAGTATTTATTGATTTTATACTTGTTTAAGACCTTAGCCACTCTTAAGGCTATTTTATCCGCTCCTTTCAAAGCTCTTTTTTCCCTTTTGGTGGCTTTGATAATTAACTCAAATTGTTCTTCTGCTATTTTTAATAGAGCTTCTCTTTGTTTCCTATTTTTAGCAGCAATCAAAGGATTTCGACAAGCAATCAATCTTTCATTTGGGTAATCTTCGCTTTCAAATTCAACGAGATTAACTTCATCAAATAATCCTAGTTGAATAACCTCTACTTCGGCTAATTTTCTAATGCTTGCCTTAGTTAAGCCACTGATATAATCCAATCCTTCTACTGGTTTCACCAACTCTTTAATATTTGAAGACGTTAAAATACCTCTATCTGTCACCCACACCACATTCTTAACCTCAAATCGTTTCCTAACTTTCTCTATTTGACTTTCTAATGTGCTAGTATCCGAGGTGTTTCCTTCAAAAACTTCTACAGCGATAGGACAACCATTTTGGTCACAAAGTAGTCCAAAGACTATTTGGGTTTTTCCCTTCTTCTTATCTCGATTATATCCATATTTTCCTAATTCACATCCGTTCCCTTCTAGGTAGGTTGAGGTGACATCATATAAAACTAATGAGCCATTATTGAGATGAAGACTAGCTAATTTATTTTCAATTTTCTCTTGTTTATTTACTAACCAATCCAAAGCATCATAGAGTTCGTCTTCATCAGCTTTTTCTAAATTTAACACTTTTCCTAAACTATTACTAAAAGTTTTCTCATGAAATCCTCTGGCTGTGGCTAATTTAGATTTAGGATTGATAATTCTCGCAATTATCATACCCAAAACTAAGTTTCTAGTTCGAGAAGAAGTTTTGGCAATTATCTTATCTAACCCTAACTTTTTAATGGTTTCTAATATAACCACCACATGACCATGAGGACGACTTCTTATCACCTCAAAATTATCGGGTATCGTTTCAGTCATTGAAACTTTCGCCCCTTTTAATACCAGTTTCATATTATCAACAACTTCATCTGGCAATGTTGATAGATTTGCCAGGGTTCTTTTTTTGACTCTCTCTCCTTCTCTGTAAGATTCACGAAGCAGAACAGCCGGGGGGGAATTTCTATTCGGAACTCGCTCTATATACATGACTACTATTTTAGCAAATAGAGAGAATCCCTGTCCATTAATATATATTACAATTTACATGGGTACAGAGTCGGAATCTAATCGCTGTATCCCTTCATAGATAAGGGTTTCAAGGCTCTATAGTAGATATGTATGGGGTAAGTTCAGATCCAAATCGTTTTTATCTTTAAACTTGTTCCATTCGGACAAATTAATGTCCCAATAATCTGATATTTTTGCCCATATTTTGTTTTTAAGGTTGGTTTTGCTTCTAAAGTTAAAATTTGTTCTCGTAAATCTCTTTCTAATTGTTGCCAGTTATCTAAAGTATAACCTCCCTGTGCCAAATATTGCGATTTATCATCCTTCGGTAGAATAATCAAGAGGTAATTGGTGAGTTTATTGGGAGAAATAATAGCATTTTGATTCAAATAAATTGACATTTAACTGAGGACAAATATTACCGATCTTCTGAGGAAGTAACTTGAGATTTAGCTAATCTCAGTAAAAGTCTTAAAGCTTCATTAACTGATTCATCTGTCGGAAATGCTTTAGCAATATCTGGATCAAGTAACACCAAATTAGTTCCTTGACGGTATTGATCAAAATACTTACCTCTGACCCCCCCAATTAAACTAGATAGGTCATAATTAGGGCGTAATTCATCATCAAATTCGGGATTATTTTCCTTCTTCATAAAACCTCCTTTCTTGACGAGTTGCTAATCTAGCACTAATAATACGAATTTTATTATTTCTATCAGTATG
>JBFRWO010000131.1:0-9503 GCA_051439625.1 Crocosphaera sp.
CTTAAAAAATGAAAACCACCCTATTATCTAGGGTGGAGGAGGTCATCTGGTACATCTGAGGAGGAAATCTCGATGTAGGGAAAACTTTTTTCTTGCTGTAATTACTATCCCATGATGATCTATTGGAAGTCTTCATCTAGTTGGGTGAATTAAGCAAATTAAAATGAAGAAAACTGCCCTTTTTAATCATCAATTCCTGACAGTAATTAAGCTTCTTCTTCTGTGTTAACACTATCGCCTATGAGAGGATTGGACAAAGGAGTTTCTAAGATATAGTTAAAAAGTAAACCTGTCCCAATCAAGAAAGCAAGAATAACAACGGTGTCGAAGGTTATTTTTTTGATAGACATGGTGTCACGCTCCTGTAAGGACTATTAGTACTTGTACGCCCCACACGCACTAGGATACTCCTTAACCTGGGGTCATTACTTCATCCATCTCAGGGATTCTTACTCACCCATCTAGGTGAATTTACAGTTAGCAGTAACTGGCAACTGATAACTGATAACTGGTAACTGATAACTGGTAATTAAAAAAAGGAGAGAGGACAAATATTGTCCTCTCCAGGGTTTAGCGTCCACTTTTTTTATCTCGGTCTTGACGACGACGATCGCGCCATTCTACGGTTGTTAAATATAGTATCCCCCCACTAACTAAAACAAGTAATATTAAGGCAGTGAGAAAGAGTACATTGAGAAGAGATGATGTTTCCACAGTGCTAGAAACCGTTACGTCCCCAAACAACCATAGCGATAGACCAAGTGAATAAAGCTAATACGCTAACCCAACCGAGAGCTAAAATATCCATAGCGTTGATGTCTATAAAATGACGTAAGTATTAAAACAACACAAACAATAATACCTCAAAAGCTGTGAGGGGGAAATTTCAATTCCTATTCGGTAAGGTTTAAGAAAAAACAACTTCTTCCTCTGCCTCCTCTGCCCCCTCCGCCCCCTCTGCCTCACTCAACTGAAACTTCTCGAGCAAAACCTACGCAGTATTGAGGGGTGCGTTAACTTCTGGGTTAGTTATTAGATGGTCCTTGGTTCTCCAGTAATACTGTTGAAGCAGAAGGTTCCCACATTCTCGGCATAAGTCTTTTTAATGTCTCGTAACATACTGATAGCCATTTTTTCCCCTAATAAGTTGCCACCGGTAGCCTTATAAACCCCCGAAGGCCCCGAAGTTGTGCCGTCGGTACGCCAGTGCATTCCGGCGCCATCTCGGAATAAAGTGATATTAGCAATGAGTTTATTGAGTTCCCCGTGAACTGTTAAGGTTTCGCCTCCAGTATAAGCAGTCAAACCTTGACCATCGGCAGTGGGAACTACTGGACTAGCAATGGGACCATCTGCAAAAAATGCCTTGGCTATAGTGGCAGCGGCCGCAACGAACACAGAGTGTCCTCCTGGATAAGCAGGGTGTGCCGGAGAGCCTTCAGGAAAGGCCATGGGTAATAGGTAAGTGCCTTCTTGATCTCCCCTGGAAAAATTGATATTTTGTTTTCTGTTGTGTTCCTTGATGCGAGGGAGTACGGTGGTGTTCTCCAAAACATCTGCCCCATCCCCAAATAATTGTTTGAAGACTTGACTACCAACGGAACCCAATATGCCCCGTCGGAATAATTCTAAGCGTTGTGCATAGACTTCGGGACGTAAACGTAGATGAACATACCATTTTTGGAACCAAGCGTGTTTGAGTCCATAAACGCCGGCTAAGGCACTATTGACAGTGATATCTGGTCCGCCGAGACTACCAAAGGCTTCAGCAGTGGTAATGTCTCCGTTGGCGTAAGGATTCGCGGCAGAAAGAGCAGCCATTTCTCCTAATAAAATAATAGTAGACCAAAGACCGGATTGATGGGGAAAGTCCACATGAACCCATTGGCCAGCATCCCGTAAACTGATCATGTAGCGTCTGCCGTCGAGAGTATCGGTGCCAGTGGGATCGATCTTCCCGTTATTGACTAAATTCCAGGTCTCGAGATCCGTCATGTAGTCTAGTCCTTCTCTGGGGTAGAGGGAGGTTTGAGCAATGGGTTGATTCCCAAAATTAAAATCTTTGAGCAAAAATTGAGAAACCTGGGGTCCGACATCGCAACCTTCGTAAGGACCACGGAAAATATTTTTCGGAGTTACTTCAAACCCAAACTCATCCTTAAAGTGCAACTTATTGAGATCCTTGCAAGCTTCTTGAATCAATGCGCTTTTTTCGTACTGATCAAAGCGGACATCTCGACATAACGCCATCCAATAGCGTTCTACCATATCAACGGCAATGTTGCGAGTGTTAAAAGCTGGTGCCTCTGCCATGCGGGCCCCGTTGGAGTCATTGCCGATCAGTTGGAAGGAATAGGCATTGAGGGGGTTAACCAGTTTCCGTTTTTCGCCCCCTAAAATCACATTTTGAAACTCTTTCTGGGTTCCTGCTGCGATCGCCGTTAAAAGAGATTCAAAAGAAGCACGATCAACCAAACCATTCTCGTTGTGTTTTAAGGTTTTGGTGAAAGAACCAAATCCTAACAAATCAATATTCTTCGCTTTGACGTTAACCAACTCATTTTTAAACCGTTGTAGATCGCCATTTTCGTCGGGATCTTTTGTTATAAATTCATCAAAAGCTTTTTGATCGGTCTGATCACGAAGTCCTTGTGCTTGTTGGCGACGGAAATCAAAGTCTATGCCTTCTGGTATTTTTGGACAGTTCATCGAATTCTCCTGTGTTTAAACCCCGTTTTTAAGAACGGGAGGTTACTATAGCAGTTCTCATATTTGTGAGGTACACGAGTTTTTAGTATTTAGGGAACGGGGAATAGGGAACAGGGAATAGAAAATAAATGCAAGGTCTACCTCACTCGTTGAGAAAAAAGCCACATCTAAAATCCTACTACTAACCATTTGAGAAGTTATGCTGTTATTTGAGAAAGTTAATAAAAAGTTAATTATTTTAAACCTAGCCGTTATAGCAGTTTTCATTAGAAAACATAATAGAAATCATTGGCAAAGATTAGGGAACACCCCATAAGTCAACTGGTTCTATGAGTAGAAAGTAACTGAGACCATAACTTAGATAACCTCTCCTCATCAACTATGTTTAATCGTATCCGTCGCTATTTTGCTTCCCTCCCTTTGACTTTAGTAATGTTGCAGGGGATGACTCCCTTAACCCTTGCTACACCACCTCGTAATCCCGATAAAACGGTAGAATGTGAATTATTAATAGTCGGTGGTGGACTCGCAGGAACCGGAGCCGCTTATGAGGGGTTATTAGCAGGAAAAACCGTCTGTATGACGGAGATCACGGACTGGGTTGGGGGACAACTTTCTTCTCAGGGAACGTCTGCTTTAGATGAACGTCCCACCCAACGAGCAGAGTTAATCTATCCACGGGGTTATCTAGAGTTACGAGAACGCATCGAAGATTATTATGGGGAACTAAACCCTGGAGACTGTTGGGTAAGTTATTCTTGTTTTCTCCCAGAAGATGGTCATAAAATCCTCCAGGGGATGTTAGAAGAGGCGGCCAGAAAAGGTGGGGGCGAACTTAACTGGTTCCCTTCAACGGTGGTCAAAGATTTAAGCATCGAAAAAAACCCGAACGGGGGAACGGGAAAACAGATCATGAGTGCGATCGCTATTCAACACACCCCCAGAGAAGGCGCACCCCCTCTAAATACTTATCCTCTCTCCCAAACCATCGAGGATGCTTATACTTACGAAGATTCTAAGTTATTTGACAAGACTATTATTCAGTTTATTCCTAAACCCCGCGATGAAGGGGGACCGGCAGACTGGTATGTTATCGAAGCCACAGAAACAGGGGAAATAGTCGGTCTAACTGATGTTCCCTACCGCTTGGGTATCGATCCCCGTTCTTATCTAGAACCGTCTTCCGCAAGTGTCACTGGTGATCATTATTGTACTCAAGGGTTTACTTATACTTTTGCTATGGAAACCAAGGAAGATCGCCAAGAATACGACATACCTGATTTTTATGCTCAATACGCTCCTTATTATAGCTACGAGTTGGAGAGGTTAGCGGATTTTGATTTAGTCTATACTTACCGACGTATTTGGAGTCCTCAAAAGGGAGAACAAGCGGAGTTTGGGGGGATCGGTTTTACCGCACCAACTCCTGGGGATATTTCTATGCAAAACTGGACTTGGGGCAATGATTATCGTCCCGGAACGTCTAGAGATAACCTCATCTATAGTCGTCGACAACTAGAAGAAATGGGACAACTAGAACCCGGACAGTGGATGGGTGGTTTACGCACAGAAACCCTACGGAAAGGTGAAGAACACTCTATTAGTTATTTTTATTGGTTAGTGGAAGGAACTACGGACTCCCAGTTAGGAGATGGGGTCAAAACTCCCGATCCCTATCATGTTTATTTAAAGGGTTTAGAGTCTCCTATGGGAACGGTTCATGGGTTATCTAAATACCCTTATATGCGTGAAGCAAGGCGTATTATTGGTCGTAAGTCTTTTCTTTATGAAAATGGATTTATGATCAACGAAATTGATATTTCTCGTCGTAACTATCAAGATGATTTTTATAAAGAAAACCTTTCTCCTAGTACCTATCGTCGTTTACACGCTGCTTTAGCCGGTTTAGAAGGGTTTAAGGTTCTCAGTGGAGATGCTTCTCCGGAACAAGTTACCCGACGCAAGCGATCGACTATTTATCCTGACTCTGTGGGTACTGGTCATTATGCTATTGATTTTCACCCCTGTATGACTGAATATCCGGCGGAAAAACCAGGCAATACGGAGCGTAAAGGGGAAAGAGAGGGTCAAGGTCAAGCTTATCCTTTCCAAGTGCCTCTAAGGTCGATGATACCCCAAAATATCGATAATTTACTGGTAACGGGTAAGAGTATTGCTGTTAGTCATATTGCTGCTGCTGCTTATCGGGTACACTCTTTTGAATGGTCATCTGGTGCTGCGGCCGGAACCACTGCTGCTTTTGCTATGAATCGACAAATTTTACCCTATCAGTTAGTGGAAGAACCTATTTTTCGCTCTAAAAAATTACAAGAATTACGGCAAAAATTAGACGCGAATAACAATCCGACTACTTTCCCCAATACTTCTATCTTTAATGATGATTGGAGTGATTGGAAATAAAGGTTGAAGTGACAATTAAGAATTTAGGGTGTGAAATTTAGTCCATTCTAAATTCTTAATGTATTTAATTCCTAAATCGTCTTGCTATATATAAACTAATTTAAAAATCTTAAGAAGAGCTAATGAATCGTTATTATTTAGGGTTAAGAGGGGTTAGAATAGGTTGGTTTATTCTGTCCTTTTTATTTATGTTTTCTGTCCCTTTGCAAGCTAAGGAAATTAATTCGACTCTCAAAAAACAAGATATATTAGTTTGTCAAGCTGATTTAAAAAGCAAGATAGATACTATTTTAGAGCAAGAAGAATTAAAGCGATCGCATTGGGGAATCTTAGTTAAAACTTTAGATAATAAAAGTACATTATATGAGTTAAATTCCAAAAAATATTTTATTCCTGCTTCTAATATTAAATTACTGACAACAGCAGCAACATTAATTAAGTTTGGAGCTAATTATCAAATTAAAACTCCTGTTTATGCTTCGGGTTCATATCCTAATTTAAGTGTTTTGAAAATAGTAGGAAACGGTGATCCAACTTTCAATAGTGAACGGTTAGAAACATTAGCCCAAGAATTAAAGGCAAGAGGAATTCAACGTATTGATAATTTAATTGTCCAAGATAGTCCTCTGGAAAAGTCATCTATTAATCCTACCTGGGAATGGGAAGATATACAGTTTTATTATGCACCAGCAGTTAACAAGTTAATTCTTAATGAAAATACAGTTTTTTTAACTTTAAAATCTCAAGAATTGGGGGAAGAATTAACAATAGAATGGTCTGATGCTATTGCGGCAAAACAATGGATGATTAACAATAAAGCTATAACAGGGGAAGAGGATAGTCCTTATTCTGTTTCAATTAATCGCAATTTTGAGAAACCTTTATTAACAATCTCAGGAAGTTTAGCTATTAATTCTAAACCTAGAATTTTAGGAATGACAGTGGTTAACCCAGGAGAATATTTTTTAAATTCATTAAAATCTTTTTTAGAAAAAGAAGGGATAAATGTTATAAATTATCAAGTTGTTTATGGAGATAGTGAAACAGATAATTTAGTCAAAATTACAGAAATTAGATCCGATATTTTGCAAGAAATTATTACAAAAACAAATCAAGATAGTAATAATTTATATGCAGAAAGCTTACTAAATCTTTTGGTTAAAAATACCCCAGAAAATAGTTCTATTGATAACCTAAAAGAAATACTTACTAAATTAGGATTAGATGCTAATTTATATCACTTAAAAGACGGTTCAGGGTTATCTCGCCATAATTTAGTAACTCCAGAAATATTAGTTGACTTACTAACCCTAATAGCAACAACTCCAGAAGCTAGAAGTTATCGTGATTCTTTGCCCATTGGTGGTGTCAATGGAACTATAAAAAATCGTTTTAAAGAGACAATTATTGAAGAAAAAGTACAAGCTAAAACAGGAACTTTGTCAGGAACTTCAGCACTATCAGGTTATATTAATCCTCCAAATTATTATCCCTTAGCTTTTAGTATTATTGTTAATAAATCTGACCTAAAATCCTCACAATTAAGAAAAATTATTGATGAAATTGTGATTAATTTAGGCTCTCTTAAACAGTGTTAGCTGCTTAATTTTAAAGTAGTGCAAGCATCTTGCTTGCTATTTTTATACTTTATTAAATATCTGTCTATATTGTTAGTATAGTGAGCAGTATACTCACACTCCCTACTCCTTTTTAGGATTCATTTTTCTTGGATAATGAGGTTGACAAGGTGTTCCCCAAGCTACCATAGCAGCAGGAATATCCTTAAAAACACTACTCCTAGCCCCAATAACAGCATTTGAGCCAATTTTAACACCTGGGCCAATAAAACAGTCTGTGGCTATCCAAACGCCGTTATCAATGGTGATTGGTTGAACAATTAAATTAAAGCTTGGATCTCGAAAATCATGGCTTCCTGTACATAAATAACTCTTCTGAGAAATGACAGTTTGAGAACCAATTTTTATGCTTTCTAAACTATAGAAAACAACATCATCTCCGACCCAACAATAGTCACCAATATCAACTTTCCAAGGGTAGGTAAAACGGGCAGTAGGACGGATAATAACTTGTTTCCCAATCGTAGCACCAAAACGACGTAATAACCAGCAGCGAAAGCCATTGGCATTGTGTAAACTTAAGGGAAAAGCAATGGACTGTATTAACCACCATAATAATATATACCATCCAGGGCGACCGCGATCGTACCAAGACTGATCATATTGACGTAAATCTACCCAAGGATTATTATCAACAATTGGAAGACTATTCGGTTCTCTTTCCATTATTTTTTAGTTAATATTTTTGTTTATAATTTTAAACATTCAGCTTAAAAGTAACGCTTAGCTATAAAGATTTTGGTTTAAAAACTAAAGAGTATTGAACGAACTCTTACCTATTTTCTTTGAAAGCTAAACGCTAAACGAAGAATGCTGAATGTTTACTATAGTTTTACTTGTACAGGTTCTGAGGTAGTTTGAGAATCGTCTTCTGTCTCATTTTCATTGACATTTAATTGTCCTCCAAATTGTCGTAATTCATAAAGTTTTACTCCAATTTGATATTCGTATTGACTCAGTAAACGTCCATAAATATAGCCGGCACGACCATCTAAAAATCCTAAGCGAATAAAATAAAATAAAACAAATCTAAGTAAGGGTTTAAATGGTAGTTTAACCCAGATTTTTTTGAGGAATCTTTTTCTTTGAACCGCATCTCCAAAGAGGTTTGCTCCAATAGTGCCACTTTCATCCTGTCCTATTAATAAATTATAATAAACTCTGGCTTCCCAATTAGAATAACGATTATGTCTTTGTAACCAATGATAAATATCACGAAAATCAATATGTAACATATCTTCTTTGAGATAGCCTACATTTCCTTGCAAAATAACGTGTTCGTGAACTTCATTGTCTCCTGTATTGGGAATATCTTCTGTGTTTAAGTTCTCATAACGTCCTAATTTATGACGGAATAATCTTAAATTCCAATCAGGATATTTACCCCCGTAACGAATCCATTTCCCTAAGAAAAATACTTTACGATTGAGATAATATCCATTGTAATTATCCTCTTTAATCGCTGTTTCTATTTCGTCCCATAACTCAGGGGTAATTCTTTCATCACAATCTACAATTAAAACCCATTCGTTACGAAAAGGTAAATTTTCTAAAGACCAATTTTTCTTTTTCGGCCAACGTCCATTAAAATTGAATTGGACTACATTAGCTCCATATTTTTGACTAATTTCTACGGAGCGATCGCTACTTTGGGAGTCAACCAAAAAGACTTCATCCGCTCGAGCAACACTTTCTAAACACGCTGGTAAATTAAGTTCTTCATTCAAAGCGGGAATAAGAACGGAAACTGGAACTTTAGTAGTTATTTTAGCCATTGATGTTAAGGGTTAATATTAATCAATATTATAGGTAATAGGGAATGGTAACTAACAGGGTAACTTCAGAGCAAATGAACTGTATTCTTTCTAGCTTAAACATTCCTTTATAATTGCTATATTAAGAAATGTAAAGAAAAAAGACCATAAAAAAAGAGACAATTAAAGAAAGGACTCATGCTCAATAAACATAGACCCCCTTCTACTGCATCAGTATCTAATCAGGAATTGAAAGAAATGTCTCTAAAGGAACCATTACGGCCTAAAAGGAAACGTTTGCCTATTATTATAGGCATCTTAGTCATCCTAGCCGGAGCCGGCTCAGGGGTCACTTGGTGGTTGACTCAACAGAACAATAACACATCATTGGGGGCTTTTGCCCAAAAAACCCGTCCAACTTCGGTGAAATTGGCAACAATCACCACAGGAGTTGTTAAAAGTGTCTCGGAGGTGGTAGGAACCCTCGAAGCTGATGAGGCCGTGATTTTGAGGCCGGAAATTAGAGGCCGTATCAATCGAATTTTAGTCCAAGAAGGCGATCGCATCTCCAAAGGCCAATTAATCATGGAGTTGGATAATAGCGATTGGCAAACGGAATTATTAGAAGCACAGGCCCAACTAGCCAACGCTAAAGCCCGTTTAGCGGAACGAGAGGCGGGCAACCGTGTTGAGGATATCGAAGAGGCTAAAGCCCGTTTAAGGGAGGCTAAAGCCCGTTTACGGAATGCTCAAGCTGGCGGTAGTTTAGAAGAAATTGCCCAAGCTGAGGCACAAGTTAACGCGGCAGAAGCCAGTGCTGAGTTAGCACAACAAAGAGTCGGACGTTATGAAAGTCTGCAAGAACAAGGGGCTATTTCTGCTGATGAATATCAAGAATATGTGACCGAAGCTCGTAATGCGATCGCCGAACTCGAACAAGCTAAACGTCGTTTATCTCAACTTCAGAAGCGTCGTCTTATCG
>JBFRWO010000132.1:0-3293 GCA_051439625.1 Crocosphaera sp.
AAAATCCAGGGTGCAGGAGTTGAACCTGCCTAGCACGAATTAGTTACCTAAGCTACCCAATTACTCGAATAACTCGGCTGCAAAACTGTACGTGCGACTTTCATCGCATACAGCTTCAAGCTACGCCCAATATCTTCTCAGATACCGTCATCTTCTGGTGATAATCTCGACAATAACTATGTACTATAAATCTATTGTCTTTTCTGTTGTTTTTGCGGTCACTATTCTGATAATAGATTTGCATCTGATCATCAACAGTTAAGTTTTTGTTACAGAAGTAACATTTACCTTTCTGTTTTTTGAGACCGCTTACTATATCCTTGGGGGTTTCTGGGTGACTAATCATTCTCTCGTTCCAATATTCCCAATCTCCGTCATAAGGACTTCTATTCCCTTGGACTTTGACATAAGGTGTGTATGGAAACTCATATAAGGTAGGTACAGTGTAAGTTTTTCCATTCTCTTTCCAACCAAAAGTATATTTACTGGTTTGCGATGGATGGAATATTTTTTTACTGATGTACCCTAATCCTTTTTTTGAAAATCTTTTTCTTCCCCAGTTTAGGTACAGTTTATTCAGAAGATGGTATTGCAATTCTTGGAAGGTTTCCCATGAATGACTACCTGTTTTGAAATAGTTTGCCCATTCCCTAATCAACCAACTCAGTCGATTGATCATTTGTTTGGGTTTTTTATCATGTCCTTGATCTAATATCTCTTTAACTCTTTTTGTAAACCTTTTAATCGATTTCTCGGAAGGTTTTACTTTGGTTAAGGTGAGTAATGGTTCCCCGTTGGCTTTTTTCTGAGATTTGTATTTTCCAACCTTAAAGGTTCTTATACTAAATCCTAGAAACTCTAATCCAGGTTTTTCTCCATTGTATTCAATCAAGGTATGACCTATTCTGGTTTGCTCAGGGTTGAGGTTTAATCCTCTTTCTGATAACCATGCTTCTACCTCTTCTTTTACTTTGATAATTACTTCCTCTTCCTCATGGAAGATAACGAAGTCATTAGCATATCTAACCAGTCCGGTCTCACATATCTCTTTGATTTTTCCCTCTGATTGACCAATTTTGGTTTTCTCAGTAGGAAATTTCTGTGATATATGTTCTTCCATTCCATGTAGTGCGATATTCGCCAGTAGAGGTGAAATTATCTCTCCCTGGGGTGTTACTTTCTCGGTTTTATGGAATACATCATCATTCATTACACCGCTTTTTAGCCATGCTCTGATCTGACGTTCCATAATTGGAAAAGTTTGACACTTTTCGATAATCGCTGAATGCTCGATCTTATCAAAGCAACCAGAGATGTCAACTTGATAGACAAACTTAGGTTCTCTTCTGATTTGCAATTCGATGGCTTTTACCGCATCTTGACAGTTTCTCCCTAATCTCCATCCGTAGCTGTTTGGCTCGAATTTTGCCTCCCATTCTGGTTCAAGAGCTAACTTTGCTAATACTTGTTTGGCTCTATCTTCTATGATTGGGATTTCTAGATTTTTTATCCTTCCATTTCCTGTGAGCATTTCTACTCTGTTCAACGGTTGCGATTTTCCATCTAGTTTGAGGGTTTCTGCCAATTTAATGAGTTCATCATTACTGATGACTGTTTGACCATCGACTCCTGCTGTCCTTTTCCCCTGATTATCCTGGGTTACTCTTCTAACTGCTAATAATTTAGCGTTATGAGAGTTGCTCAGGATTTTCTGGTATTTAACAACAGATTTTTTATCACCTTTGAGAGATGATTCGTAAATCTTCGATTGTAACTTTGATACTTTGTATTGGATGTTACCCCAATCCAATTGTACCCATTCTGCTTCTTGAGCCTTAGACATTAGTTCAATCGTTGATTCGTTCTAACGTAGCCACTTATCTTTGAGCATATCCGCCGTCATTACAACGAGGCTTTAGCTTGAGATAAGTTCCTTCCCTATCCAACCGAGTTTTGACCTAACTCCCTACTAATGTAGGTATTGCTTGGATTGGTTCCCCAGACTTTGTTTCCATCCTTTTCGTTCACTTAGGTTCCTACTTTCTACGGTGTAGTCTTGGTTGTCAGATTCCCATTTCTCAACATGGGTTATACATTGCTACATTGTACTTTTGTACGCAGTGTGTCAGTCCGTTTCACTGCTGCATCTTGACCGTAGTTCGGACGTAGGTTCACTTTCGTTAACCTTATGAACTCCCAAGCTTTACTTTGGATTGGACTAACCCTCATGTAAAGTTTTGTCACTTGCTTCTCTCCTTAGTGTGGTCAGACCTAAGAAGTGTAACCTGGAGTCACCATCTGACATGGTGGTAGGACTTTCACCTACAAGGGGTGGAAATGTGCTGGTCGCACTGAGTTCGTTGCCTAAACCGCTCGGCCAACCCTGGTGGTCAGGATAATTATCTTATCCGTTTTCTGATTATAGCGTTTTTGGGACTTAGATTCCAATTACAAAATTTTAGACCGCTGAAAAATAAATCTTGGATTTAATGGGGTCAGGAATCATGGTTTTATCCCCTTCTTGCCAGTCTGCGGGACAAACCTCTTCGGGATTATTTTGAACGTGTTGGATAGCTTTGAGAGTGCGTAGGGTTTCGCCAACACTGCGGCCAAAGGAAAGATTATTAATGGTTGAGTGTTGAATAATCCCTTCTTTATCGATAATAAATAAGCCCCTTAAAGCCACCCCAGACTCGGGATCAAGTACATTATAAGCTGTGCTAATTTCTTTTTTCAGGTCAGAGACTAAAGGATAGGCCACGTCTCCTACTCCCCCTTCTGTGCGAGGGGTTTGAATCCAGGCGAGATGGGAAAATTCGCTATCGACAGAAACCGCCAATATTTCCGTATTGATCTTAGCAAATTCTTCGTAGCGATCGCTAAAGGCTATGACTTCTGTGGGGCAAACAAAGGTAAAATCCAAGGGATAGAAAAAGAGGACAATATACTTACCACGGTAGCTAGAAAGCTTTTTTGTCTGAAATTCTTGATCAATAACAACTGTTGCCGTAAAATCGGGTGCAACTTGCCCAACTCGCAAGCATCCTTCGATAGTCATCGTCTAGTCTCCAAAAATAAAACGACGGTGCGACCCGTCCCAATTAATCCTATTCTACAAATCTATCATAAGTCCCAATTTGTTGTAATCTCCACAAGTTATCATATTATCATTTATCATCTTATTATTAAGTTCTTAAAATGTTTTGTCGATTTTTATTAACTATTTTCCTGTTTATTTCTTCTCCCTTTACCAGTATTTTGCTGGCTCAAACTGAGTCGACTGTAGAAAAACC
>JBFRWO010000133.1:0-2652 GCA_051439625.1 Crocosphaera sp.
GCTAAATCATCTTTATCTAATAAATAATCTTCTCTTTTTAATTGCTGTAAAATGTTAGTTAAATCAACCACATTGTGAAATATCACCGCATTAGCAACTAAATCGTTATACTTAATTCTTTTTTCCATCTCCTCCCTGTCATTAGTAGTAATTACACTATCACCTCCAAAAAAGAACCATTTGGCAAACCCTTGATAAGCTTCAACTTTATTAGTAGCAGCCGTGATTTGTCGCCTCAATTTGGGATCTTGAATATACTCTAAAAGAAAGATAGTTCTGATTACTCTGCCCAACTCCCGAAAAGCTCTATATAAGCGATTTTTGCGACTGTAATTACCTAATTTTCGCAACAAGGTAGCCGAAGATATAAAACCTGTATAAATTGATAAAACTACCTGCATTAAATCTTGCCAATGGGTTCTAATCAGTTTCCAATTAATAGTATCTGTAAACAAAGAATCAATGTGTTCATAAACCACATCTTTATCAGGACGATAAAAGACTAAATCTTTCCAATTGCGAATCCGAGGCATTAACTTAATACCTAATAAATAAGATAGGGCAAAAACCGGGGTAGATTGACCTTGAGTATCCGCATGAATTGTGTCAGGTTTTAGCTCAGATTTATTCTCTAATAATCCCTCAATAATATACACAGCTTCCCATGTACCGCAGGGAATAAAATGACTGAATAAAGCGATATATTTATCAGATATATGATGGTAGGCTATGCCTCCATAACCTCCATACCTGATATGATATTCAGACAGTAAATTTTGCTCTCTAACATCATATTTAGTCCCATCGGCGGCGGCAGTATTTCCCTTCCCCCAAAGTTTCGGTAAATCGAGGACATTATAGCGATTAATAATGTCAGTAATGGCCTTATTTAACTTATCAATGCTAAGATGACGGCGGTTAACAAAAGATAATAATTTAGAGGATACTGCTCCTCTCATGTGTTTGGCAGCTTGAACTGGACCTAAATTACAACCATAGGTAAAAGTAGTTAATAAATAACCTTCAGTGGGATTTTCTATTTTGGGGTCACTGCCGCTAACTGGCCCAAAATGTCTGGTAAAATTAGTCCAGTAATCCACATTCCTGAGAATGTCAATTAAATTGCGATTGGGCATTCTCTCAGCTATAATAGCTTCTAAATTTTTCAGAGTAGGACTAGTTTGGCTTTTGGGTAATTTTTTTAAGACAGGTTCGCCATCATTATTAATGATTAATTGCTCGTTTTGCGGATAAGTTGAATCAACTTTGGCTGCCGTATCTGTCAACCAGGATTTCAAGTGAGAAACCAAACTATCGGCATCTTTTGGTAACTCTAAATCTTCACAATATTTAGGGAGAAGTTTTTCACATTCATCCCAACTCAATAACTGTGTTCGCCAATCAGCATATTCAGAACTTCCTTGCACGCAAATATCTCCCGATTTTAATTCCGCAGCTAAGTAAGAAAACACACAAACTTCAAAGTGACGGCGGACTATTTTTGTTTGTTTTCCCTTCCTATCAACAACCCAAGAAAGCCACTGAGCTGAAACAAAAGAGAGCTCTATTTCTCCCTTTAACCATTCCCCTCTTCGGTGTGCATTGGCTAACAAAAACTTCACCGCATTCATTAATCGACAATCAGTAGTAGTCGATTGTAAATCTAAAGCATTGATTAAGCGGAAAAAGGTACTGCGATGACTTTTAAAAAAACGCCAAATAAGCGGTAAATAATTATTTCCCTTGTAGGCATTAACTGCTTCACATTCGGAAACCAGTTGGTCAATACCGCCATAGGGACTTAAACGAGAATAGACTTGATTTAAGACAGATTTTTCTGACTTTTCTGATTCTTCTTCTGGTGATAAAACCATCAGCACTCCCCCAAAAGCTGAAACTAATTTTTCGACAGTTTCTTGTTGCTTTTGCCGCTGTATCTTTAACTCATCCTCAGCTAATTGATGAATTTTGCTCATTCTCTTCAGAAACATTTCGACTAAATTGTCGCAAGTTTTAACTTGTTCTGAATAAATTAAACATAATAAGAGTGTCAGTCTTTTAGCTTCATTAATATCTTTCAATTCTGCGGCATCTAAACAAGAAGCAAATAGGGCAAAGTCTTCAATTAAAGAATTACTTATCCCGGTCAAAAAATGACTAACATCGCCATAAGTTTCCAGCCACTTTTGGTGTACTAATAATTCATTCAGATGATTTCTCGTCGCACTTTTAGGTAATTTTTTTAGTTGATTATAGGGAGTTCTTTGCTCCACTGGATGGATTAATAATAAACTATTGAGTCTCTCAATATATTCAGGAGATAGTCGACTAGTAATTTGATGGTAAACTAATTGATGAACGTGATTTCTGATGCTGGCTACTTCTCTATCTAAGAATTGAAAAGAAGGTAATTCATATCTTTGCTTTACTAATTCTTCAAGGGCCACATTAATTAAGTCAGCAGGATTACTCATAAAATAGGCTTTCTCCGTGACAATTTTAACCAAATAACTTTTTCCTTTTTGGTCAAATTTATTTACCTTTATCTGCGAGCGAATTAAATAGCGATGGCGATTATTAGTTCGAGGAATTTCAGTTTCAAAACTCTGGTTTTCTGGTAAAGATAATTCTTTTTTAAGATGATTAACTATT
>JBFRWO010000134.1:0-5610 GCA_051439625.1 Crocosphaera sp.
GTGGCTGAGTTATCATCATTACCTAACCAGATACCTGTAGCCAGGTTTTTTCGGGGAATATAACCAATAAACCATAAATCAACTGCTCGATCAGTGGTTCCGGTTTTTCCGGCCTCTCCTAAACCGACACTAGCACCACGTCCTGTTCCATTACGAATGACACCTTTTAACATAGTGGTCATGGTTCGGGAAACTTGGGGCGATATGGCCTGTTGTCTAGCATTTTGATCGGTTTGGAAATTATAGATTTCTCGACAAGTTCGCCAATCATCTTTATTGGTGCAGTCCCCTCCGTCTAAAATGCGACGAATGGCGTGGGGACGGTGCCATACACCATCGTTAGCCACAGCAGCATAAGCCCCCGTTATTTCTAAAACAGTGGTCTCACTCTGCCCTAAAATCAGCCCTGGAACCGCTTGTAATTCGGACTTGACCCCCAACCGTTGCGCAACATTAACCACACGCTTTAACCCGGCTTCTCTAGCTATCTGTAGGGCGATGGTATTTTCTGACTGTGCCATACCTCGATACATATCAGTGGCCCCATTACTGCGTTCACAGGGTTTATAGGCTTGGCCTTGCCATCTAATACCACCACAGCTATAGGTTTTCTGGGGAGAAATGCCTTTTTCTAGGGCGGCAGCGTAGGCAAATAGTTTAAAGGTTGATCCAGGTTGTCGTTTGGCTTGGGTAACTCGGTTGAACTGACTTTGTTTGTAGTCTACGCCTCCTACTAGGGCTAATATTTCTCCGGTACGAGTATCTAGAGTAACCATGGCCCCGTTGGAAAAGTCGTAGGTTTTTCCTTGGGTTTTAACTGCTTCTCGTAACTTTTTTTCGGCCATCGCCTGTTTTTTTAAATCTAAGCCGGTTTCGACAATAAAGTTACCTTCTTTGGCTATTTCTGACCCTAATAACTGTCGTAACTCTTGGAAGACATGGCTATAAAAATAAGGGGCTTTATTATTGGCTAAAGCTTTTCTGGCTTGGGGACTGATTTCAACCCGCGATCGCCTGGCCCTGGCCGCTTCTTCGGGGGAGATCATTCTCAAGTCTGCCATGCGATCGATTACCCTATTCCTTAATTGTACTGAGGTGTCATAATCTTGTACCGGGTTATATAGGTTGGGGGCCGGTAACATAGCGACGAGGGTGGCCGCTTCAGGGATATTCACCTCGGTGGCTGACTTATCAAAGTAAAATTGGGCTGCGTCTTCAAACCCATAGTTACCCACACCAAGATAAACGCGGTTAAGATAGGTTTTGAGGAGAAAATCTTTACTATAGACCGCTTCTAATTTTAAGGCGACGATCATCTCTCTAATTTTACGTTGAGCTGTGTTTTCCCGTCCTACTTCGGGGAATAAGCTACGGGCCAGTTGTTGGGTGAGGGTACTGGCCCCTTGACGGATGCCATCATCTTGAAAATTGACTACCATCGCCCTAAAAATACCGTAGGGATCTACGCCAAAATGCCAGTAGAAGCGACTATCTTCGGAGGCGATGACTGCTTTGGCCAAATGGGGAGAAAAATCCTTTAAATGGTCAATTTCTTGGTGAGGATCGTCGTTGAGGGGACTTAAGGGGGTTTGTCCATCCCTCGCATAAACAACCACTGGCCCGGTGACTCCGGAGGGCAGGGGAGACACTTTAATTCTGCTGGTTTCCCACAACAACCAAGCGATTAATATTGTAATCAATGATCCCATGCCATAGAACCCATACTTTAACACCTGGGTCCATTTTGGGGGTGGGTTATGGTAGGTGAGGGTGGCAAGATCGTTTAATTCTGGGGGTCCAAAGGTTAGGATATCGCCATGACGCAGGGATAAATGGTTAACCCGTCGTTTTCCTAAGTAGATCCCATTGGTTGAGTTTTCGTCTTTGATAATGAAGTTATGGGGGTTCTTTTGATCCCGATGCAAAGAACAATGAACTTGACTGACAATAGGGTTCAGTATCTTGATGTCTGTGTTTCTGGAACTACGACCAATAATATAGCGATCGCCAATTAAAGCGTAGGTTATTACTTGATCTTTTGGGCTTTCTTTGACCCTTATTTCGGGTATTTTTGCCCCTTTTTTTAATACCTGTGTCTTTGGGTTGGACTTGACTAAGTTTTGTACTGCTTGGGTTAATAGTTGGCTTACTGGTTGCTGTTGACTCATGTTGAGATATAGCGATCGCTCATGGGTATCATAGCTTACCCCATAACAAGGACGATCATCCCTATGTAAGTGTTCCCTTTACCCGCATTTCTCACAAAATCTGCGATCGTTAAACCCAGAAGCCTTACAGTATGAGGGTTTGAATGGAGCGATCCTGTTGTAAATCTATTTTACCTTGCTTAACATCAAGTTTCTTTTTCTTAACTTGTTAATAATTGTTAAAAAAGTCTGCTTTTTGATTAAACACTGTTAACTTAAAATTAATTTAAGGTTAATTTTAAGTTAACAGTGTTATTTGTTTATATCATGTCTAAACTAACTAAATGCTATTGGGTTTCTACAATAGTTAGTTCTTGTTTGTTTTTGTTTTTTTATGTTTGTTTTCCTGACCTTAGATCGAGGATGACTAGAGAAGATGGATTTATAGAAAACCTTACAGCTATAATCTATTTTTGTAGTTTTATAGTATCTATATTTTGGTTGATAAGCTTCAAAAATACGAGATATTTTTATAAAATTTATCTTGCTTTTTCATGTTTAGCTTTAATATTTTTCTTAGATGAAATTAGCTTTGGACAAAGAATATATCAGTTTAAAATACCACGTTTTCTAGGGTATAAAGTGGATGCTATTCACGATGTTTTTGGACTTAGTAAATTCCTTGTCAAGAGATTTCTGATATTGCTCAAAAACCAAGTAGGACTTACTTCATATTCACTTATCATTCTCCTATTAACGTTAAGTATATTTTCTCTGTTTTTTATGCTGATATTTTTAGTTATCAAACATTATCAATATCTATCAAGTAATGTTTCTAATGTTCTTCAAAGATTTCCTTCTCTTATTTTTTTGTTGATTGCTGTATTATGTGGTCTAGTTTCCTTGATGATAGATGATTTTTTATTTAATAAGTTAGGCATTGATTTTCTTCAGTTTGTAGAAGAGTTGTTTGAAATGAATCTATCTATATGTTTTTTGTTTTTTAGTCTAGGAATGAAATACGATTTTGTGGGACGAAACAACCACACTCTTAAAGCTTAGGAGTTATGATTATTGTATTGTTCTAATTAGTTAAAAATAAGCTCTGATTTTTGATGGTTACAAGCCCAACTTATATTTCTGATAAACACTTATTTAAGACAAGAGTATTTATCAGAAATTTTCAAAATAGCAACTGATAGTAAATATGGGGCTTGAGTGCTTCAAAATTTGCCAAATGTACTTAATCAAACCAGCACTAATCTTTATTGGTTTCTCAAGCAAACTATTAATTATAATAATAATCCTTGGTCTTAGTCTTTAAGTTAACAATCCTAGTTGACACTTTGTGTTATTATTGTGGATAGTTGTCCTATTTTTAGAACTTTTCTAGTGACTAAGACCCATGAATAAGAGACTATCCATAGAAATTAAAGGGATGGCAACTTCAACATCAACTGCGCCAAAAGGAGCAACCGTTGTTGAGCGTAAACATTACCCTAACTATAAGGTAATTGTCCTCAATGACGACTTTAACACATTTGATCATGTAGCTAAGTGTTTGCTGAAATATATTCCTGGAATGAGTAGCGATCGCGCTTGGGAACTAACAGAACAAGTTCACTTTGAAGGGTTAGCTATTGTCTGGACTGGACCCCAGGAACAAGCAGAATTATACCATCAACAATTACGTCGTGAAGGGTTAACTATGGCACCATTGGAGGAAGCATAAATCATGACTAGGGTGGATAAAGGGAGGTTAGTCTGGAATCATTCCACTCATCTTGATGGGTTAATTCCTATACTAGAAAAACTAATTAATTATCCAGGTATTACTACAGTTACTCCTGGGGTTATTAGTCGTGCCAAAGGTCATTGTCCTCACTTGAAAATAAGGATTTCTGTTCCCATTCGTGGCGGTTATAAGGCGATCGCACGACAAGGAAAAACAGTACAAGAAGTTTTCATTGTAACAGATTTGAGTCAACAAGAATTAGAATCTACTATTAAAAAAGTTTTGAGTTAAAGTTTGGAATAATTTAATTTAACTAGGTATAAAAGGATATATAAATATGACTTCAGCATTACTAAATGATTATTTTCCTCTTGAATTAGAAACAAAGGATCATGAGGAGAAATTTATCACCTCTGGTGTAAGTTGGCAAGCTTATGAATCATTGTTGACATCGTTGGGTGATAGTTATTCTTATCGCGTCGCTTATCTTTTAGAAACCTTAGAAATTATGTCCCCTAGTCGTAGTCACGAATTAGATAAAAAAGCGATCGCTAGATTATTAGAAGTTTATCTAGAAGAAAAACGTATTCCTTTCTGGGGTTTAGGTTCAACGACTCTTAAAAGTAAAAATAAACAGGCAGGAAAAGAACCAGATGAGTGTTATTGTATAGGTACAGATAAAGATATTCCTGATTTGGCTATTGAAGTTGTTTATACTAGCGGTGGTATAGATACTTTAGAAATTTATCGGCGTTTAGGTGTTAAAGAAGTCTGGTTTTGGCAAAATCAACAGTTGAAAATTTATTGTCTAGAAAATGATAGTTATCAAACCAAACCTAACAGTCAAATATTACCTACTCTTGACCTAAATTTAATGTCGCAATATGTAGCTATAAATAATCCTTTAGAAGCAATTACCCAATGGCGTAAACAAATTACAAGTAACACAAACTTCTAGGTTTTTATAATGGAAAAATTATCGGTACTTAATAATATTAAACCCTTACAGAAGTAATAAGAAATTGAGAGTTACTTTTGATTGTATTCTTCAAGAATTGCGATAAATTTATCTAACTTTTTTATTTTATCGCTAGTTTTAATTATATTTTTGTCAATATTTTCTTTAGTTTTTTCTAGATTACTTTTAACACTTTGTGCCAATCTTTCAATAGATATATTCTTAGTTTTGATAATTAGTCCTCTTTTTTCATTCCAATTTACATAATTATCTATATATTGATAACCATATTTAATTTGTAATTCAGCAATCCCTTGATCTTTTAAAACCTTGTTAAAGAGACCAATTGCTTCTTGATTTTTTACTTCTGGAATATTTTTTAAACTTTCATATTCCTTATCTTTAGCAAAGATGCTTTTAATAAGATTAATAATTGAGGTTAATAAATCTCTAAAACACATAGTTAAAACACATAATAAAAAATCAAAAATTATCACTTTCATACGGTGGGCAATAATATTACCATTTTATTTATGTTGCATGATTTTTCAAATTTGCCCACCCTACCATTTAAACTTATCCATCATCACTTGGGTTATTAACCTCTTCTTTGAAACCCCGTAACGTTTTCCCCAAAGAAGACCCCAATTCAGGAATTTTTTTCGGTCCAAAAATTAATAAAGCAACAATAAGAATAATAGCAATTTCGGGCCATCCCAGTCCCAACATAGATATCTCCAAAAGTTAAGTTATGTCTGCATTTTGTCATA
>JBFRWO010000135.1:0-3546 GCA_051439625.1 Crocosphaera sp.
GCAGATGGTTATTATTGTCAATTCTGCATCTCTGTTGATGTCAAAGAGGAATTATTCCCAACTCATAAAACCATTGGTTTAGATGTTGGTTTAAAGGAATTCTATACTGACTCAATGGGGGTAACTGAACCCAACCCTAGATTTTATCGTCAAGGAGAAAAAAGATTAAAGTTTCATCAACGGCGTGTTTCTCGCAAAAATAAAGGCTCAACCAACCGTAGAAAAGCCATTAATAAACTTGGTCGTAAACATCTCAAAATAAGTAGGCAACGTGAAGAACACGCTAAGAGACTAGCTCGTTGCGTAATCCAATCTAACGATTTGGTAGCCTACGAAGACTTGAGGATTAGGAACCTAATTAAAAACCATTGTTTGGCTAAGTCTATTAATGATGCAGGTTGGTATCAATTTAGAAAATGGTTAGAGTATTTTGGGCAAAAAATGGGCAGGGCAACTGTTGCAGTTAATCCTGCTTATACAAGCCAAATTTGTTCTAACTGTGGGGCTGTGGTTAAAAAATCCTTGTCTACAAGGACTCATGTTTGTGCTTGTGGATGTCAATTAGATCGGGATGAAAACGCAGCAATAAATATTCTTAATCGAGCCTTGGGTACTGTAGGGCATACAGGAACCTGGATCTTAGATCAGAACGCTTCAGGAGACTTGTCCTCTACTTTTGTTGGAGTAATCCTGCATCAGCAAGACGAGTCGTTGATTGAAGAATCCCCGTACCTTTAGGTCGGGGAGTGTCAAAGCACCCTGATGAGGATTGCAATTGTTAATGATACAGTGATGATCGTAGAAATCCTACGACGCATTATTACTTCAGTCCCTGGCTATGACATTGCCTGGGTGGCTTATAATGGCAAAAGTGCCATCGACTATTGCGCTAGAGATACCCCTGATCTTATTCTGATGGATATGATTATGCCTGAGATGGATGGGGCGCAAGCAACTCGGGTGATTATGCAACAGTCCCCCTGCGCTATTGTGATTGTTACGGCTGACATTAAAAAGAATTCCGGCAAAATCTTTGAAGCAATGGGTTACGGGGCTTTAGACGTGGTTAGCAGCCCGATTATGGGTATCCCAGAACCAGACAAACTCCATCATCTTTTGTTAAAAACCATCGCTTCTATTGGCATTTTCACCGGCACAGTTCCCCCTAAATGGTCTTCTACCTACCCAGGAGCAAACAACGACCCGTCAATAACTAAGAGCTTATCCCAGCCCCCTCGCCATTTACCCCCATTGATTATTATCGGAGCTTCAACTGGGGGTCCAAGAGCATTGGCCACTGTTTTAAGGGAATTACCCTCTAATTTTGAGGGCAGTATCGTTATTATTCAGCACGTTGATGTACAGTTTTCCTCCGGCTTAGCTAAATGGTTGAACGAACAAACTCCTTTGCCTGTGGTCTTAGCTTCTGAAGGGAATACTCTGGCCGCAAGGAAAGTTTTGTTAGCAGGAACCAACGATCACTTAGTCCTACGCTCCAATTTAACGCTAACATACACTAAGGAGCCTCATAATTATCCCTATCGTCCCTCAATTGATGTATTTTGTGAGAGTGTCGCTCAATATTGGAGTCGAAAAGGAATTTCTGTTTTACTAACAGGTATGGGACGAGATGGGGCGATGGGACTAAAAAAATTACGCCGTCGAGGGTGGCATACTATTGCCCAAAATAAACAAAGTTGTGTAGTTTATGGAATGCCCAAAGCTGCTGTCGAAATGGGGGCTGCTAAAGAAGTATTGCCTTTATCAGAGATTGCCTCAACCTTAATCAAACGGGTGAGACTTATTGCTTAATTTATCAACAATAAATCATGAAAAATTATGAGATTTATGGAGATTTTCAGGAAGATATACCAGACAATGAGCAATTTTTGGTGATTAGTTTTTCTCCTTCTTCTATTCCTTTAAAACAACGCTGGCGCAATAATGGATTATCGGCGGATTTTGTAGCGGATTATTTAACCACTTTTTTCCCAATTAACGAAAATGAACCCAGTACAATTGAACAGCAAAAAGAACTGAAAGGGGCTGTTAGTTATATTGCTAATGAACTCTTAGAAAATGCCATGAAGTTTCATGATGAAAGCATTGATAGCACCATTAAGTTTAGGATTCATTTATTAAATGAGAACGTACTTTTACTCTCAAAAAATTGTATTTCATCTAAGTATTGGCCAAAATTTAAAACTATTATAAATACTCTCGTTACTCATGATCCTACAGATTTATATGTGGAACAAATGGAAAAATTAGCAGAGGAAGAAGATAGCAGTGCATCAGGGTTAGGACTGATTACAATTTGTTGCGATTATGGAGCTAAACTAGGCTGGAAAATTGAGACTCATACTGAAAATAAGAGGGTCTTGACGGTTAATACTATGGTAAAATTAAAAGTATGATTTTTGGCTCATCAATAATTCAAGTTTACCTCAATTAAGGAGTTAATTAAATTATGGAAGTTAAAGGCGAAAACTACTCCGTTACTTATGATAATGAAACCATTACAGTCAATTTTCAAGGTTCATTAAGATTAGGTGGGATGGAAGAATACGCCCCCATTGTTAAATTACTAAATCAAGTAGTCGACATGGAGCCTGAAATCATTACCCTAGATTTAAAAACATTGAAATTTCTCAATAGTTCGGGTATTAGTATGTTATCAAAATTTGTGATTAATATTCGCAAGAAAAAAAGTAGCGCAATCGCTGTCAAAGGATCTAATGCAATTCCTTGGCAGGGCAAGTCATTAAAAAATTTACAGCGATTAATGCCCACATTGACCCTAGAGTTAGAATAAATATTATGGTTGATAAGCAATTGACACAAGACGAATTAATTCAGCAAAATAAAGCTTTTCAAAAAGAGATTGAATAGTTAAAAGACGAGCAAGAAGACCTAGAAATCATGCTCGACACCATTACGGAACATTCAACAGATTTAGAGAATGAAATCTACCAAAAAAATCAAATCATGTTCAAGTATATAGAGCAGGTTAAGCTACTTACCGAAGCTGCTGCTGCCGTAGAAAATGAGTCTTTTGCTATTAATAGTCTTGATGAGGTTGCTGGAAGAGAAGATGAATTGGGACAACTGGCCAGGGTGTTTCAACACATGGCCAGACAGGTGGAAATTAGGGAAACCAAACTTCGTCAACAAGTTCAAGAATTAAAGATTGAAATTGACAGAAGCAAGCAAGCAAAACAAGTTGCAGAAATTGTTCAAACTGACTCTTTTAAAAATCTTAAACAAAAACTAAAACGCTTGAAAGACTCACGAAAAAATAGTTAATAGGGTTGACTTAGACTGGGAAAAAAGTCAGTCATTCCAATGATTAAGAGAAAGAACAATAGTTCTCTTTTTAGAAGGGAGGATTTAAGTTTGCCCTAACAGCAGCCCGTATTAATCAAGCACGAGGACCTAAAATAATATAAACGGGTATATCTTCAATTGCAGCTAAACTCTTGGCTTTATACCATCCTCTTTTTTTTCTAAGTCGTAAATTCTTCTTGTCTCCTTTCTACTAAAGCT
>JBFRWO010000136.1:0-9683 GCA_051439625.1 Crocosphaera sp.
GTTTCTGCATCATCATCGGCCATGTAAGGTTCAAATTCAGCAACGTATTCTTCAAGATTTTCCACTACTTCAGGGGTCTTATTTTCGGTTGATTCTTCTTGGTTAGTCTCAGTGGTTTCTGCAACAGTCTCAGAAGCTATCTTTTCTGTTTCTTCTATCATTTCTGAAACCTCATCATCATCATCCCAGTTACTTTCTTCAAGATCAGTTTCTGGAACTTCTGGGGTGGGTTGAGATTGAGATTTTCCTCTCCCAAAAATAGATTTAAAGGAAAATCCTTGTTTTTCGGTCTCAGAGGTTTCAGTATCACTTGAAGTGGTGCTAAGTTCGCTTGTTTCTTCTTCTAGTTCAACTTCTGAGATAACTTCTGTCTCATCTTCAGTGGTTTCTGTTTCTGCTGATGTTTCAGACTCTGAGATAACTTCTGTCTCATCTTCAGTGGTTTCTGTTTCTGCTGATGTTTCAGATTCTGAGATAACTTCTTCAGTGGTTTCTGTTTCTGCTGATGTTTCAGATTCTGAGATAACTTCTTCAGTGGTTTCTGTTTCTGCTAGTGTTTCAGACTCTGAGGTAACTTCTGTATCATCTTCAGTGGTTTCTGTTTCTGCTGATGTTTCAGACTCTGAGATAACTTCTTCAGTAGTTTCTGTTTCTGCTGGTGTTTCAGACTCTGAAGTAGTTTCTTTCTCCTCTGGTGTTTCAACTACAGGGGAGGGTGATGATTTCTGGAAACGGTTTTGTAGCCAAACGAGGAAAGAAAATCCCCGAATATCGGTTGTTTCATCGGGATTAGCGATCGCCCTTCTTAGACGTAGGGTTTGCCAACCAAAGCATAGCACTAACGTCACCGAGGCACTCTGCCCTAATAATACACCTCCTGTGATTCTTCCTGCACAAACCCAGAGGACGAGGGCGTAAAATAATCCGACACCACTCCAGAGAAAATCGTCTTTGCGGTGTAATTCGGGCAGAAAAAAGGCGGATAAATAAAGACTTAAGCTTGCAAGGCCAACAGCGATCGCTAGGATGTATGCCAACATCTGTGGGTTACTCCTTTTATGGTTTCTCTTTCTTATTGTGAAGCATCTTGACCCCTATTACTCACCTATTTCTGAGAAAGATTTTTTTGGAAGTACGTTAGAGTAGTCAAAAAATTCTCTTCTAACGTCTTTTCATCCCCGAAACTTTATGAGTCAGTCTCCTCCACCTCCTAACCCCTTTTCTAATCAATTCAACCGTTTTTTAAGATTTATCAAGAAACCGAAGACTATTATTTTAGCAACGACTTCTGTAACCTTTGTTTTCATCGGTTATACGGGATTAAGTTTCATTTTAAGGGAGTATTTACCTCCTTGGTTGGAAGAACGACTGAGTAAAGTTATTCATCGTCCTATAGAAATTGGTGAGTTAGAAGGATTTTCTTTTACCAGTTTACAGCTAGATGGGGCTTCTATTCCAGAAACTCCTCAACATACTAATCAATTGACTGCTGAAAATATTAAGGTTACGTTTAACCCTTTAACTATTTTATTACAAAGAAAGTTAATTCTTAATCTATCTCCTGAGAGTGTTAAGGTTAATATTCGTGAAAATAAACCGGGTCAATGGTTAAATGTCAAGGCTACTGATGAGGTAATACCTCTGAATTTTAATCTTTCTGTGGATATTAATAATACTGAGATCAGTTTATTGCCTTACCAATCAGAAAAAACTGTCAATATTAAGGTTTCTGGTAATCTAGAATATCAAAAAGGTGAGCAGCGAAAGTGGCTTTATGATCTCGGTTTGGGGTTAGTAGAAAGTAAGGAAATTAAACTACAAGGCGAAACTTTTGTTAGCAGTACAAAAACGCAGCTAAGTTTACAATTAAATCAGTTATCTTTAGCAGCTTGGCTGTCTATTTTTCCTGATTTTCCTTTTAATTTTAATGATAGTTATCTTGAGGCTAATTTGAATCTTAATTTACCATCCTTACGAGATTTGAGAGAAACTAAAGGACAAGGTAATTTAACATTAGAAGACTTGAGAGCAAAAATTACATCTCTTCAGCAACCTATTCAAGCAGATTTAGTATTTCAGTTTGAGGAAAGTAAGATATTAATTGAGCAAGGAAAATTTATTTTAGGGGATATCATTACTAGGTTACAAGGTTATTATGATTGGCAGCAGGGAAGCAATATAAAAATTGCTGTTGAAAATTTTAGCATTGATAATGTTTTTGAAGTTATACCCATTCGTTTTCCAGTGGAAGCAAAGGGAAATGTAAATATTAATTTTGATATAACTGGTTTAATTAGTAATCCTCTAATTCAAGGAAAAGTTATTAATGATAGCCCCATTTTTTTTGAAAAAATATCTTTGAAAACCATTTTAGCAGAGTTTAAAATTAGTTTGGATGAAATCTTATTAGAAAAGTTTTTAATTGAGCCACAAGTGGGAGGAAAAATAGAAGCAAAAGGAAATATAAAACAAAATATTACTCAATTAATTAAACAAAATAAACCTATCGATATTAAACAATTTCCTGTTAAACTTGATTTTGAAGTAGCTTTACCAACTGAAAAATTAATTAATATCTATTATCCTTTACCTTCTGATTTCAATCTGAATTTATTACAAGCAAAGGGAAAGATAGAAGGAAAACTGAGTGATATTAATGGTTTAATTAAGTGGGATACTTCTGGTAATTTTGCTGAACCTAATACTAGGATTATTGGTCAGGGTGAAATTATTATTAAAGAAAATAACTTATTATTAAAAGATACAAATATTCGCACTGAAGAAGGAATTATTAATATTGCAGGAAGTAGCAGCTTAAAAACAAAAAAATGGCAAACTTATATTAATACAGAAGAATTAAGTTTGACTCCTTTTTCCAGTATTCTCTGTGTAGAAATTACTGTTCAATGTCCTAATAATTTAATATTACAACAAGGTAATATTCGCTTAACTGGAAATATAAATCAACCTTTTATTTCATCTCTTGAGCTTGATTCTAATCTTTTGTTATCTATTGACGAAGGAAAAGTTATTATTAATAGTAATCTTGATGATAGTAATTTACAAACAGAAGTTACTACATTAAATCTAGGTATTCACTCATTTATTGATAATTTATCTGTTCCTATATTAGTTAATAATTCTCGTTTTATTTTTTCGGGTAATTTAGAAAGTATTTGGAGCAATAGAACCCTTAACTTAAGTGAAATAAAGGGTAATGGAGATATAGTTCTTAAAATAGAAGATAGTTTAGTTACAGTAACAGGAGAACTAGAAAATGAGTCTTTAGTAGCAGTTGCTAATATTAACAATTTATCTATTGATCAAATTATTCCTCAAATTCCTATTCCTATCAGATTACTTAATAGTGATATTAATATAGCAGGAAACTTAGGATCACTGAATTTTTCTAATCTAATATCTAACATTAATAATTTACAAATAACTGCTAATGTTGATCTATTAATTGCTAATAGACGCATCACAGCAAACACAGAAATAAACCAAGGTATAATCACAGGAAATGCAACTTTGACTCCCTTATCTGTCGCACCATTTATTATTGAAGGATATCCAATTATAAAAGTTGTAAAAGCAGAAACTAATTTTACAGGTAATCTATCATCTTTACTTTCATTGAATTTTAGAGATTTTCAGGGAAATAATAATACAGAAATAGAAATAGCAGGGGGAATAGTAAGGATTGATGGAGAAATTAATAATGATCAAATTTTGGGTAATATTACAACAGAAAATATTGATTTATCTAGTTTAAATGCTGATCTATTTTCCGCTTTTACCTCTAAAAAACTAAATAGTCAAATTAATGCTTCTCTTCCTCTAACTTCTCTTTTAACATCTGCTTCATTAGTTCCTATAACGGTTAATAGAGTATCTTTAGAAGCAGGAAAACAAAACCTTAAAGCAAAGGGAAACTTTGTTGTTACTAATATTTGGAATTCACCAGATATTGAATACTTTTCCTTTGATGTTGATACTAACTTTAACTTAAGTGAATTACCTTTAAAACAATTATTAGATAAACTCCCCATTAATAGACAACTATTACCCACAACAGTAGCATTAACAGGAGAAGGTGATTTTAGAGGAACTTTATTAGGAAAGAATCTCTTAACTGCACCTTTATTACCAGGTAATCTACAAATTATAGGTGATGTTAATTTAGCCAATTTAAGTTTTAATGATCAACAGTTTGAACCACAGTTAAGCGGAAAAATTGATATAGACTCTTCAAATAAAATTTCTTTTAATATAGAAGGTGAACAAGATAAGATTAGTGCTATTTTTAATCCCTGTGTAGTTAAAAATTGTTCATTAACTTCTATTGTAGATTCCTTTGAAATTCGCCAAATCTATAATAATAATGTCCCTATTCTTGCCACTGTAAAACGTAAAAATGATAATTTAGTAGCACAAATAGACAGTTTACCCATAGATGTTTTAAAAATAGCACCTTTAGGTAACTATGGATTACCTGAATATTTACAAGGTTTAATTAATTTAAAAATAAGTTTTAACCCATCTGACTCAAATACTGTTGGAAAGTTAACCATTACTTCTCCCCGTTTTGGAGAGGTGATAGCAGATAAGTTTGAAGCATTTTTAACCTACAATAATAATCTAATTCAGTTAGCAAACACCCAACTAATAATAGGAAATAGTAATTATAATATTTTCGCTAACTTAGATACTAACTCAGGAGAAATTCAAGGAAAAGTAGATATTAATCAAGGAAATATTGAAGATTTACTAATAGCTTTACAGTTATATGACTGGGATAACTTACTAAGATTAGTCAGACTGAAACAACCCAACTTTACAACAGCAGAAAATATGCAAACTAAGACTGCTGGAAATTCTTTAAACTCCATTGCTGAACAACTTTATCAATTTTGGATTAATGACCAGAAAATAGAAGAATTTTTTGCAAAAACCCAAGCAGGAGATTTACCAAGAGAATTGGATATTAAAGGACAATATAATGCAGCAATGACACTAAAAGGAACTATAAATAATCCTCAAATAGCCATACAATTTGAAGGTAATAAATGGACATGGACTCCTCAACCTTCTACTGCTTCGATTGTACCCTCATTAGGATTAATTATGGAAGGTTCGCAAGTTATTCCTATTGAAAGAATAGCGATTAATGGACAACTCCAAGATAAAACAATTTCCGTTAATCCTGAAATAAAATTAGGGAAAGCAACTGCATCAGGAATTCTTAATTTATCTTATAATAATTCTGACTTTTCTCTCGATTCATCCACTTTTAAAGTAGAAAATTTAACTTTAGACTTAGTGCGTAATTTAATTGTTATTCCTAGCGATGTTAATGGTATTATTAATGTAGAAGGAACAGTTAATGGTAATTTAAAAGATCCCATAGTTGATGGTATTTTTGAATTTAATGATGGGGCAATTAATGCTCGATTACTTGACATTGATTTAGGAGGAGAATTTAATTATAGTAATAATAAATTAGAAGTAGCAACGACTCAACCTGAATTTATTAATCTCTCTGCTACTCTACCTTTTCCTATTGTAGAAAACACTAACGATCAATTTAAAATTACAGCAAACTTAGGAAAGGAAGCTTTTACTTTATTACAACCTTTAACCCTCGATCAAATTATTTGGGTGGGGGGAGAAGGAAATGTTACAGCAAACATACAAGGAAAAATATCTATTGATAATCAACTGAGAATTTCTTTGAATTCCGATAGTAAAATTAACTTGAAATTAAATAATGCCAAATTTACTAATAATTTGCTCCCCACAGTTGTCACCTTAAATGGAGAAGTAAATCTCAATAATAGAAGTCTTAATGTTGAACAATTAACCGTAGATGTTGTCAAAACACGCTTAGATATTGCAGGAGAATTCCCTTTATTACCACTTCCAAGCGAACAAACTATTAATAATCCTCTCTCCATCCAAGTCAGTCAAGACGAAGTAAACCAATCAGGAATTTATCAAGGACTAATTAATGGTAACCTGTTGATTACAGGTGCATTAATCAGTCCCAAAATTGGTGGTAATATTGACTTAACAGAAGGAAAAATACAAGTTCCTAATTTAAGTTTAAAACCAGAAGAAAAATCCCCTTTATTTCAACAGTGGGCAGGAGTTCTTGCAACTAGAAATAATATTATAATTCCACCAGAATTAAATAACCTTAAAATCAACATTGATAATATTTCCCTTCAAAGTGAAAGAACATTAACCCTTCCGAAAACCTTTCTTAATCTGAGTGGTGATTTAACCTTAAATGGTCAAATTGATAGTTTATCTTTATCAGAAGTATTAAGAATTGAACCATCAGGAAAAATCACAATAAATAATGGTCAAGTTAATTTGCCTGTAACTCGTGTTTTTATTAGCGATCAAAACGAAAATACTTTAACTTTTTTACCCCAACAAGGATTATTAAATCCTCTAATTGATTTAGAACTAAAATTATATATTTTTGCTGTGGCACTTCGTTCTATTCAAGATAATGAAGTTGCTGATGATATTGTCCAAAGTGGTAGAGCAAAATCCGCAGAAATAACCCTAAAAGTTGGAGGAAGTGCTAGTGAAGTTTTACCCAATGTTGGTAATATTTTTGAAGATGTGTGTAAATTTAATGATGGAAATGCGCCACCTATTACCACTTATAATAAAACCTCTCCAGAAAACTTAAATAATCTAGCTAGATGTATTGAAATCAATAATTTAGGAGCAAATTCCATCGCCGACTTATTGCGATCGCCCATTGTTTCTTTTTCTAGTAATCCTCCTTTAAGTAATACCGAATTATTAACCCTATTTGGTCAACAACTGCCCGATATAGTTGAAAAATTACAAAGACAAAATTCCAGCCAATTAGTAGAAACTGGTGTTATACAATCTGCTGTAGTAATTTTACCTTTCTTACAAGATTGGGTATTTAATGCCAATCAACAAACAACTGAACTTGGTGAGAGTCTTGGATTAACAAATTTACGTTTATTTCCTGTCATAGAAACAGTTTATAAACTAGAAAATAAATCGACAATTCGCTTTTCCTACGACTATACTTTAAACGAAGCAACCATCCGCTATGAAAGTAAGTTTTGACAGTTAACAATGAACAATGAACAGTTAACAATGAATAATTAATGATTAATTCGATATTAGGGTCTGTCTCCAAACTATTAGTATATTAAAAATAAACTAATTTCCCCCTCTGCTTCCTCTGCTTCCTCTGCTTCCTCTGCTTCCTCTGCCTCACTCAACTGAAGCTTTTCGAGCTTAACCGAGCAGTATTACCCCGTCTCCCCACACTTCCCACACTTCCCACACTCACCCAATTAAAAAGTGTTATAATAAGAGACTGTGTATTTAAAGACTTAAACCGAAATAACCTTGTTGGAGGACAAAAATTGTGACTCAGCGTACCTTAGGGGGAACAAATCGTAAACAAAAAAGAACATCAGGGTTTCGTGCCAGGATGAGAAAGAGTAATGGACGTAAAGTCATTCAAGCAAGACGCAAAAAAGGAAGACATCGCTTATCAGTCTAGAAAATAGACCTTTCCCCACTATTTAGATTAGCCAGAATGGTCAACCGTGGGATTACCGAAAAAAAACCGCCTGAGACATCCCAAGGCATTTCAAACCGTTTATAACCGAGGAAAACGCTATCAGAGTCATCACTTGGTTATGCGGGTATTGTGGCAAGCTGACCAACAACCAACCACACCACCTACACAATTCGGCATTTCCATCAGTCAAAAGGTTAGTAAAAAAGCAGTAACTCGTAATCGTCTAAAACGACAAATTAAAGGAGTTATTCGTCTTTTTCTACCGACGATCATGCCAGGTTATCAGGTGGTGATCGTGGTCAAGCGTAACGCAACCGAGTGCAAATATGAACATTTTTTGCGAGAATTAGAACAGTTGTTAATTAAAGCCGAGATAATTTATGGGTATAAAAGAGAACACATTTTATGAAGGTGGCCCTCACGTTGGGGACTTAATCATCAATATATTACTAGGATTCACGGTGATTTGTTTACCCTTAACCGTGGGAGCGATCGTGCGCGCTATTTGGTTACGTTATCGTATCACCGATCGCCGTATTTCCATTACTGGTGGTTGGATGGGAAACGATCGCACCGATATTATTTACGGTGAAATCGTAAAAATTGCGAAAATTCCCCGTGGAATTGGATTATGGGGCGATCTAGTTGTCACCCTTCGGGATAAAAGTCGCTTAGAAATGCGTGCTGTTCCCCGTTTCCGAGAAATTTATGACTATATGGCTGAAAAAGTCGCCGACAAAACAGGGAAACCCGTTGAAGCGATTACGGCCCAATAACTTCTAAAATCAAGATCAGGACTGAGATAACCCTTATGTTACTCATTCCTCCTATTCAATAGATTACACAAAAGCTCACCCCATCAGGGAATTACTTGGATTAAGACGAATGGATTTTGGTATCGGATTTATTTCCACAAACATTATGCTGCCAATCCTAGATTTTTTCTACGGGATTGTGCCAAGCTACGGTTTTGCGATTATTGCCTTAACCCTAGTCATTCGCTTGGGTTTGTATCCCTTAAGTGCAGGCCAAATTCGCAATATGCGGAAAATGCGAATCACTCAACCTTTAATGAAAGAACGACAAGAAGAAATTCAACGTCGTTACAAAGATGATCCCACGAAACAGCAGGAAGAAATGGGAAAACTGATGCAGGAGTTTGGCAACCCCTTAGCTGGTTGTTTACCCCTCGTGTTACAAATGCCCATTCTATTCGCTTTATTTGCCACGTTGAGAGGATCGCCTTTCGCTAACATTAACTATACCGTTGATGTACAAATTTTGCCCTCAGAACAAATTGAGCGAATCGTTCCCCAACCTTATGCCACCAAACCCAGTAATATTTATGTTACCGATGGTGAACATTATCCTATTTCTGCTTTATTGCCTGGGGGTAATACCCTAGGGGTTGGCGAAAAGACAACCGTTGAATTTCAAACCAATGAAGGACAATCCTTATCTAACTTAGTCCAACAAAACCTTGATAGTAATATTCAAGCTACTTATGAAATTACCAAAGGGGAAGAAAGACTACAAGTTAATGAAGATGGAAGCATTGAAGCCTTAGCCCCAGGAGAAGCCACAATTCAAGCTACTCTACCAGGGATTGCTGCTAACACAGGTTTCCTCTTTATCAAAGCTTTAGGACAAGTGGGTGTCACCAGTGATGACGGTACTATCAACTGGGATATTTTAGGTATGATTCTCTTCTTTGGTGCGAGTATTTATATCAACCAAGAATTGTCCGGTTCTTCTGGTGGTGGGGCGCAACAACAACAGGCAGTTAATAAGATTACTCCCCTTATTTTTAGTGGAATGTTTCTCTTTTTCCCCTTACCTGCTGGGGTTTTGATGTACATCGTTGTAGCTAACGTTTTTCAAACTCTACAAACTCTGGTTTTAATGAGAGAACCTTTACCAGAAAACTTACAAAAGTTACTCGAAGAACAAGAAAAAGCAGAAAAAGGAAGACAAACCCTTCCCTTTGAAAAGCGTTCTAAGAAAAAAGAGAAACCCTCTTAATCTGAGTTCGGAGTTAGGAGTTCGGAGTTCGGAGTTATTTTTCTTATGTTCAACTCAGTTTCCTAAATTGTCA
>JBFRWO010000137.1:0-16685 GCA_051439625.1 Crocosphaera sp.
GTCGCCTCTGTAAGTCTCCTCTCTATCGTAAGCAGTTCTTTGAACCCTTTATCAACAGTCGGGCTTTAGAATTGGCTTTCCGTCATATTTTAGGGCGCGGTCCAAGTTCTCGTGAAGAAGTGCAGAAATACTTTTCCATCGTTTCTAACGGTGGACTTCCGGCATTAGTGGATGCCTTAGTAGACTCTCAAGAATACGCTGATTATTTTGGAGAAGAAACCGTTCCTTATCTACGCGGTTTAGGGCAAGAAGCGCAAGAATGTCGTAACTGGGGAATGCAGCAAGACCTATTTAACTATAGTGCGCCTTTCCGTAAGATTCCTCAATTCATTACCACTTTTGCCAAATATAATCAGCCCTTACCGGATCAGCACGTTTACGGTTCTGGAAATGATCCCCTAGAAATTCAATTTGGGGCAATTTTCCCTAAAGAAACCCGTGACCCCAGTAAGAGTCCTGCTCCCTTTAACAAAGATACCAAACGCATCTTAATTCACCGTGGCCCTGGTATCAATAACCAAAACAGTAACCCTGCGGCGCGGCCTGAGCTTCCTGGTAGTTTAGGGGCGAAAGTTTTCCGTCTAAATAACGAACTACCTGGTACCAGTAACGGAGTCAGTGTTAAATTTGGTGAGACTGCCACACAAACAGTGATTCGCGCTGCCTACCGTCAAGTGTTTGGCCGCGATGTCTATGACGGACAACGGTTAACAGTAGCGGAAAATCAACTAGAAAACGGCGATATTACCCTACGGGAGTTTATCAAAGCCTTAGCTAAGTCTGAAGTTTTCCTCAAAACCTACTGGGCCCCTTTCTATGTAGTCAAAGCGATCGAATACATCCACCGTCGTCTCTTGGGTCGTCCTACTTACGGTCGTCAAGAAATGAACCCTTACTTTGATTTGGCTTCCAAGAAAGGGTTTTATGCCCTAGTGGATGCCATGATCGATAGTCAGGAATACACCGAAGCCTTTGGAGAAGATACAGTACCCTATGAACGGTATTTGACCCCGGCTGGAATGAAGTTACGCATGGGTCGTCCTGGTACTCTTCGCGAAGATATTGGTCAACGGGTTGATAAGGAAGTTACCCCAAGGTTTGTGGAACTGGGTCAAGTTTCTACTAACCGCACCGCACCAGACATCAATTTCCGGGTCAAGCAAGGGGTTAGCACCCAGCGTCAACAAACAAAAATCTTTAAGTTGTTGACAACAACCGATCAAGTAGCCTTAGAAAATGTCATTCGTGCTGCTTATCGTCAGATTTTTGAGCGGGATCTCGAGCCTTATGTTATTCAAGCTGAATTCACCAGTCTTGAAAGTAAGTTAGGTAACGAAGAAATCACGGTTAAAGAGTTTATTGAAGGTTTGGGTTGTTCTGATCTCTATATCAAAGAGTTCTACGCGCCCTATCCTAATACTAAGGTGATCGAACTGGGAACTAAACATTTCTTAGGTCGTGCGCCTTTGACTCAAAAAGAGATTCAAAAATACAATCAAATTTTAGCCACTCAGGGTATTCGTGGCTTTATTGGGTCAATGGTCAACAGTATGGAATATCTCCAATTATTCGGAGAAGATACGGTTCCCTATCGTCGTTTCCCCACCCTTCCTGCTGCGAACTTCCCCAACACAGAACGCTTGTATAACAAGTTAACCAAACAAGATCAGGAGTTAGTTGTTCCTAGTTTTGAACCTGTGGTTAAAGTGGGTGGTTAATTTAGTGATCATTTGCTAAACTTTGCTAAAAAAGGCGCGATTTATCGCGTCTTTTTTATAATAAAAATGAACAAAATCTTAGGAGCAAAAAATGCCTAAACTTCGTAATATGTTAATTGGTGCTGGTATTGCTGTGGTAGGTGGTATTGGGACTAAAATGGCTGTGGATTATTTTCGTAATCGTGACAAGGAAGAGGAAGTGCCTGACACTGAGGAAGATGTGGAACCTGCATCTGAGGAGGAAGTTGCTTATGCAACGGTAGAAGATAGTACGATTCAAGAATTTCTTGATAATAGTTTCGGTGATCCTGGCCGTTATGTTCCTAGTCGTGCGCCCAAAATATTTGAGTATCAAGGGTTTCAATGTATGGTCATTTGGGCCTACGATAATAAGAACGAAAAAAATCAATTATTGGCTTTTAAATATACAGATGCAGGTCGTGAAATGATCGCTAGTGTTGGTTATACTGGGGATTTAACTGACTATAATCTTAGTTTAGAAGACACACCTTTTGCCATTGAAGTTAATGGGGAACAAATCACTTCTGGTCAAGGAGAAACCGATGGAACGGATGAAGTTGATCTTGTTCCTGCTGGTAGTTAACTAACATTATTACTAACCTACAAAATTATTCAACAACAGAGGGCAATCTTAGACCCTCTCTTATTTTGTTAATATAGCAGGAGGCAGGAGGCAGGGGGCAGGAGGGTTTTCAAGTTTTCAGCTATCAATTTTAAAAAGGGGTATCTAAATCAGATTTGGTATTACTATTCTTCTCATTCTCTTTTAGAAAAGTTAGATCAGTTTAATCTAGTTACAGCTTCTTATTTATTAAACCATGCAGCGAGTGGTGAAGAATTTTGGGAAGATATGTTACACTATCCCCCAATTATTATTATCCAAGCCATGAGATAACAATGAAATATTTATTTTGAATCTTTATCCATTCTTTCTGAGGATTCTACAGAGTTATTATTATCTTTATGGTGATAATTTTTAGTATTTATTTGGTTTTGCTCTGATAAATTAACAGGTTTTTTAACCCAAGAAAAACGACTGGGAATAGGGGAACGAGGAACAGCTTGTAATCCTTGTAACATTTCTGATAAATGGAGTCCTTCTGGTTTAGCTTCTTTCAATTTGTGCCACACAGAACGAGACATCAACAAAGTATTTTCAATGGGATTTGCTCCTAATTTTTCCAGATATTCTTCCCGTTCGTGTTGATAATCTGCTGACAGTAACTCTAAACCTTGACTGGGAAATTTTTGGACAATTTGTGCCATTTGTGCTAACAACTTGGGATATAACCAAGTGTAGGCAGGATGGACAATTAACTGTGCCTGATGGGGTTGAGAACCATCTTTAGAGAGGTTTAATTTAAAATAGCCGATCGCTGCTTTTCTTTGGGGTTCAAAAACATAGCCTTGGGCGACTTCTTTCTGATTAAGCCACCGTTGCCATTTTGAACATAATCCCTTTAAAAAATGAGTTTTAAAATCTTGTGAGTTGCGATCAAAAACTTGCCTTAATAAAGGAGGCATAGAAACACAATCTAACTGATATAGTAAATGGGCATCCGCATTACTAACCGGCAATAAATTAGGTAACTCTACATATTGTTGGGCTAAAGTTTGTAATAAAGTGGGTTCCAACAACCAATAAGTTAATTGGGCTAAGGGTTGAAAGCCATTTTGACGATATAAAGCTAGGGTATTTTTTTCATTAATATTAACTTCCAAGACCCAAGTTCTTGCTTCCCAAACGTTTTCTAAACAATGGCGTAACAGTTGAGAGGCAACACCTTTAGGATTAGTCAATAACTCGGGTTCTCCTTGGTCACAAGCCACCATAACCTTTTCTACACGCCAGGTACTCCGTCCTATATTGAAAGGGGAAATATGGATAAACCCTTTTAATCGTTTCAATCGTGGGTCAGATGCTTGGGGTAACTCTGCCACATAAACACGAAAATGATCTTGAAGACTATTGGGGAACCAGCTAAGAAACTTGAGAACCCCAAACCAACGTTTGGCTTGTTGTAGTTTTCCTTGAAAAGATACTGAATTTTGGGCTATCTGGTTATTTTCATTGGTGATACCCTCTAACCAGTCGAGATCCCTATATTGGACGGGACGGATCAACGCTTTAGGATAATTATCAGGAGATGCTGTCATGAATCGCACCGGGAAATGGGTGGCCTATTGTCTATCTTAACCATTTTTCGGTATTTCTTGTCTAATTCGGGCTAGGCTAAGGGCAACTAAAGAATTTCTTGACCTTTAGGATTAATTGAGTTTGAATGAAGATTATTAGTTAACGCTTAATTTCAATCCCGTTGTTAACGATGGGGTCTAATAAATCTGTTTACTTTATCTTAATTTTAACCATCAGGATATGCGCATCCTCATTTACTCGTATAATTATCATCCCGAACCAATTGGTATTGCCCCTTTGATGACAGAGTTAGCAGAAGGCTTAGTCAAAAAAGGACATGATGTGCGAGTTATTACCGCTATGCCTTGGTATCCTAATAGTGAAATTGCGCCAGAGTATGAAGGGAAATTATATCTAACCGAAAATATTAATGGCGTGAGAATTCAACGGAGTTTTGTCTGGATATCTCGTGAACGAAGTTTCAAGAATCGGGCTTTGTTTGAGATTAGTTTTGTTATTTTGAGTTTTTTCCAGGCTTTAAATGGTTCTCGCCCTGATGTTATTTTTCTCACCATTCCTGGTTTACCTGTGTGTGTTCCAGCAGCTATTCTTAGCTGGTTATATAGAACTCCTATTGTTTTGAATTTACAAGATATTTTACCGGATGCTGCAGTTCATGTGGGCTTAATTCGTAATCCTAAAATGATTCGTTTGTTTACATGGTTAGAAAATTTTGCCTATAAAACGGCTAGAAAAATTAGTGTTATTAGTGATGGGTTTACAGAAAATCTTTTAGAGAAGAAAGTTGTTCAAGAGAAGATTGTAGAAATCCCTAATTGGGTAGATATTAACTTTATTAAACCCCTGGAACAAGAAAATAATTACTTTCGCAAGGAAAATGATTTAGAGGGTAAATTTGTGGTTCTTTATTCAGGTAATATTGCCCTGACTCAACCGTTAGAGATTTTAATCGATGCAGCAGTTAAGTTAAATCATATTGATGATTTAGCTATTGTTATTGTGAGTAAACAGGAAGCACTAGAAAAATTAGAAAGATACTGTGAGCGAAAAAAGGCAACCAATGTTATTTTAAGACCCTTTCAACCTAGACATAAATTACCCGAAATGTTAGCAGCCGCTAATGTGGGTATGGTTATGCAGAAATCTAACGTGATTTCTTTTAATATGCCCTCAAAAATACAAGTATTATTGGCTAGTGGAAGGGCAATTATTGCTTCGGTTCCTAGTAATGGAACCGCAGCCAGGGCAATTGAAAAAAGTTGTGGAGGTTTAGTGGTTCCTCCAGAAGATCCCGAAGCTTTAGCCTCAGCAATCGAACATTTATATAAAAATCCTCAGTTAGTTAAATCCCTGGGAGAAAGTGGGCGAGAATACTCTAAAAAAGTTTATAACTTTGAGTTTATTTTAGATAAGTACGAAAAATTATTGATGTCAACGAAAAAGCCTGCAAATAAACTCGATAAACTGGGAGAAAGTTGATCATTCAAGATGATCTTGAGTTGCTTTTTCAACCTTTTTTTTGGGGAACTGACGGCGACGACTATACCAAGTTCCTCCCCCCACTAAAATTCCTGTTAAACCTAAAGAAAGCAATAAAGGCATAATATCTCCTTCTGAAAGAGACTGAAAACCTGCACCCATCATAACAAAGGGCAAAATACCGGGTAAAGTTCCCACCGTTGTTCCCATAAAATAATCCCGAAACCGAATCGAAGTCAGTCCGGCAGCAAAGTTGACAATACCATAGGGAATAATGGGCATAAGACGTATAGCTATCATGTAGAATAGTCCACCATGATACATCTCTCCATTAATCGCTTCCCATTTTCCAGCCAGTTTGCGACTCATATAGTCTCGGCCAATGGTACGAGTAAACAAAAAGGCAATAACCGCAGCTAATAAGGCAGCAATAGTTGTCCACAGGGTTCCCCACCAAATCCCAAATAAGACACCACCGGTTAAATTTAAAGGGGTAGAAGGTAGGATAAATAGGGTGGCAATGGTATAGAGAATCATATAAAGAATGGGAGCCCAAATTCCCATTTCGGCTAACCAAACTTGTAATTTTTCGGGGTCAAGTTCTCGTAAAAGGACAATCCCAATGATGGTTACAGCAATACAAAAGACGAGTAAGAGAATGATTCCTGATTTTTGTTTAGACACGGATGTGATTTACCTGAAGATACTTTTAAGTTCTTAGGGTATCACAAGATGTCTAAATCGGTTTAATTAAATCTTCAATGAGAATTTTACTACCAATAAAAATCAATATTAGACCCCCAATTATCTCAATTTTTTGATTAAAAATACTACCAAATTTATGACCAATAAAAACACCAATAAAGGACAAGCCAAATGTAATTAACCCAATCAAGGTACAAGGAAATAAAATAGACGTTTTTAATATTGTTTCATATTTTATTCATTTTTTAAATATATAATTTATAGACCTTAAATTACCATCTTTTACTGTTAATCATAATAAACTTTATAAGCTCGTAACTCTTGATCAGAAATGTCTTGATTAGGAACTAAAAGATAATGTTTTTCATCAACGACTCTGATTGTTTCATCTTCTGAAATTAATTCAAAAATTGCAATTAGATTAGTATCTAGAAATTGTGTTGATATAGGACGACAAATTAATTCAGGAAATTTTTGATAACAATAAATAATATCTTGTTGAGTTTGAACAACTCCTAACTGATCAGATCCTCCTTTAGCTTGTACTGGAATTATAAATTGATTACCATGTCTATTAACACCAACATAAATTTCATCTATTTCAATTTGTCCAATTCCTTCAACAGTTGTTCTTAGATGATTTTGCAAAGAATAGGCAGTAACTCCTAAGAAAATATCAATAATTCTATTATAACGAACTTTTGTTAAAAGAGCCTGTTCATCACCTGATGTATATTTAGAAATAATTTCAGGAGTAGCATCAGGAATTTTTATTTTTCTCAAGTCATTTCTAGGTATAATTCGATTAATTTTTCCCAGTGTAAAACAATAATTGGCTCTCCCTGATAATTCAATTCTCCATTCATACTCAGGAGGTGCTGTTGATCTTATTTCATCAGGAAGAGGTCGACGAAATCTAAATGAATAAATTAAATCACCATAATTTTTAGGTAATTCAATGTTAAGTTCCTTAGCAACTTCTTCAATTTCTGAACGCTGAAAGTAAAGGCGATCCGCATCAGGAGTATAATGTCTCCTAAAAATCTCTCGAATTATTCTACTATATATATGCGATTTTTTCATGATTTTTTCCTAGTATCTTCTTTTCTAATTCTTTTCCCGATAACATCAGGACTTACATTATAATATTTAGCTGCTTGAGTCATATTAAAGCTTAATAATTCTTCGCTTTCTAATTGATATTTTGTCGTTGGTTTAATGGGTGAAATATCAAGAACTTTGATAATTTCTTGAGCAACTGCTTTTGCTAATAAAGGAGGAACCGAATTACCAATTTGTCGAAAACCATGCCATTTTGTGACATGAAATCGAAACCAATCAGGGTATGAATGGAGTCTTGCTGCTTCTCTGACAGTGATACATCTAGGGGTAAAAGGATGAATGGGACGAGGGGAAGTATGGGCCCCACGATTACTGGGAGTCCCTGCTCTTAAGGTATTACAAAATCCATCAGGATGTAGCCTTAAAAATCGACTAACGGATTCTATTTTTCCTTGAGGTGTATTTTTAAATCTGTCTATAGATTTTTGTTGATGTTTCGTTCTTAAACTAGAGGTCAAAAGTTGTTTATTATAGTGTCTTGGATAGGAATAATCATCAATTAGATTAGATAAATCTCTAAGATTTTTAACATAATTACTCGGTTTTTTGTACTCAGCGATTACCCAATCTCGATTATTTAATTCAGTATATTGATTAACTTCTGGTAAGTCTTGAATTGCTTCTTTGACAGTTGGAGTTGATGGTAAGTCTAAATCATTTTTTTTCCTGTACTCAGTAAGAAAAATAGGATATTTGGGTAAGATTAAACCTTGTTTTGCTCCAAGAATAAATAGTCTTTCTCTTAGTTGAGGAACCCCATAATTAGCAGCATTTAAAATTTGGTAATCTGTTTTCACTTGATAGTTATTTTTAGAGAATTCATCAAAGATTTCTTGTAATACTAATTGATGTTTACCAATTGTCATTCCTGGAACATTCTCTATGACAAAATATTCTGGTTGTAACTCCAAAACTAAACGAATAAAATGATTAACTAAAGAGTAGCGATCATCATCTAAACTTCGTTTTCCCATTAATGAAAAACCCTGACAAGGAGGACCCCCAAATATAACGTCAATAGGTTGATTTTTAATAGTTGATAACTCTCTAATTTCATTAGCTGTTATGTTTGTCGCCGAAGCACAAATAGTTGTCCAAAAAGGGAAGTTGTAATGATGAGTTATACAGTGAATAGGATCAATTTCTACTGAAGCTAAAACATCAAAACCAGCTTGTTCAAACCCTAAAGTCATTCCCCCAACTCCGGCAAATAAATCAACAGCAATAGGACGTTTTTTGTTCATATTTATCTCAGTTAATTGTACTTATATTTCAAGAATAACAGGTGTATGATCGCTAGGTTTTTCTTGTTTTCTGGGTTCTATATCAATCGTACAATTAATGGCTTTTTCGTACAATTTATCCGTAAGATAAAGATGATCAATACGCCAACCTCTATTCCTTTGAAATCCTCCTGATCGATAATCCCACCAGCTAAAATGTCCCTCTTCTGTGGTAAATTTCCTAAAAGCATCTTTTAACCCGATCGCTAATATATTTTGTAAGGTTTCTCTTTCTATTGGAGAGGACATAATATGTTTTTCTTTACCCTTAGAGTTGTAAATATCTTTATCTTCTAAGGCAATATTAAAATCGCCACAAATACATAATTCACGGGATTCTTTTTCGAGCAATTTTTCTAAATAAGCTTTTAAAACTTGAAACCATTGTAACTTATATTCATATTTTTCACTGCCTATAGATGCACCATTGGGAACGTATACATTAATAATACGAATATCATCAATTACTCCTGATATAATGCGTTTTTGTTCATCAAAATTTTGGGTTATTTCTTCCCCAACAACATCAGTAAATCCTGTAATAATATCTGTCATTGGTTGGCGGCTAAAAATAGCGACACCATTGTAAGCTTTTTGTCCGTAAATATAAACATGATAGCCCAATTCTTCAAAAGATTCTCTAGGAAAATCTTTATCAATTACTTTAGTTTCTTGTAAACAGAGAACATCAATAGAATTTTCGTTCAACCAGTTAATAACGTGAAGTTGTCTAGTGCGAATTGAATTAACGTTCCAAGTAGCAATTTTCATATTAATTTAATACTCTTAATTAATTTTTTTATCTTCATCATCAACTTTTATTTTACTCTAATTTCTATTTTATATCAATCTTTAATATCAGTCCAAGAAGAAATGTCTTAATAGACTTTGTGGGTAAGATAAAAAAATAGGGGACATGAATCCATGACCCCTAAAAAAATTCAATTTAATCTATAGTTTAACTAGCATTTGCTAATACAGAATTGCCAGTTAATAGTTCAACAGCAGCTTCGTATTGTACATCGTCTTTTGTGGCGATTTGTCTATAGGAAATAGGCTCTTGAGTAACCACTTTATCCGGTTGAATTCCTAATTTATGAATATCGTTATGATTAGGGGTTTCATATTTAGCAACGGTAACGGCTAAACCGGCACCATCGGGTAACTCAAATAAGGATTGAATTAATCCCTTTCCAAAGGTTTTTTCTCCTACTAATGTTGCTCGGCCATTATCTTTTAATGCACCGGCTAAAATCTCACTAGCACTGGCAGTTCCTTGATTAACTAATAACACTAAGGGATCTTCTGTTAATGCGTTTCCTGATGCAGTAAAACTATCCTGCACCCCTTGACGATTGACTGTGTAAACAATGGTTCCTTGATTCATCCATAAACGGGCAACTTCTATGCCTGCTTGTAAGAGTCCACCAGGGTTATTTCTCAGGTCTAAAATATAACCTTCTGCTCCTTCTTTTTCTAAGTTATTGATAGCTTCTGCCATTTCTTCCGCAGCATTAGCACTGAATTGATTCAAACGAATATAACCAATGGGAAGGTTAGGTGTGGGTTGATTTAAACTAGCAGTAACTGGACTTAAAGAAATGCGGTTACGGGTGATTTCTACTTGACGAATATCTGAGGTTTGTTGATAGGGTAATATGGTTAAATATACCTTAGTACCACTGGGTCCGCGCATTTTCGTGGCGGCTTCATCTAAGGTTAATGTGGTGGTATCTACATCATCAATTTTCAAGATGCGATCGCGGGCTTTAATACCGGCTGCTTCTGCTGGAGATCCTTCGATGGGAGAGACAACTTCTAAGTTACCTGTATCAGGATTAATATTAATTTGTAAGCCTACACCTGACAACTGCCCTGCGGTACTAACTTGTAAGTTATGATACTGTTCAGGTCTTAATAAACGGGTAAAGGGTTCATCAAGGGTGGCTAACATTTCTTCGATAGTATCGTAGGTTTCCTCGCGATTATCTAAAGAACGTTTTAGTAAATCTTGTCTTAATGACCACCAATTTTGATGGTTGAAGGTATCATCTAAATAGGATTGATTAACAAGTCGCCATGACTGCAAGAGTAGCTTTTGATTTTCTGTGAAAGCATTAGCATTGGGAGTCCAAGCAAAAAAGTTGAATAAGAGGGAAAAAATAACTAGAAGAGTTACCCAAAATGCACGTTTTCTCATGAGATAAACTAAAATATGAATGGTGTTGATTGTTTTAAGCAATTGATGAGTGTGTTTCTATTGTGCCGAAATTGTAGCAAATTGACAGGGTGATTGACAGCACATTTTTGCAGAAACCTTCTCATTTGAGGGGGGATGGGGGAACTCCGGAGATGGGGAGACGGGGGGAATTGCCAGATTTTTACTTTTTATGTCCACCATCCCTTAATAACCACACTGCCATCTTGCCCTGTCCAGGAACATCAATTTCTCCCATTCTAGAAAATTGATAAAATTCTTGCAAGGGTTCGTATAAATTTTGACTAATTAAAATAGAATTGGGTTTACCTTCTACGGAGTTAACAATCATTAGGAAACGGGCAATTTTTGCGGTATTTCCCATCAAGTTATAAATAAATTTTTGTTTACCTAATAGTCCTCCGATCACTTCTCCTGAGTAAATTCCAATTCTAATCTCAAAATAATGTTGTCTTTCTTGACTAAAAGCCCGTACAATTCTCAACATTTCTAGTGCTAATTCTATGACTGCTTTATCCCGATCCAATCTCGGCACAAATAGTCCACTGGCAGCTAAATAAGAGGTACCAACTGTGCTAATTTTTTCTACATCATGGCGTTGGGCTGCATCATCAAATGCTGTAATAATCTCGTTCAAAATTCCTACTGCTTCTTCTGCACTCATTAGCTCACATTCTTCATCAAAACCGACAATATTTGCTGATAATACTGTTACATGAGGAAATTTATCGGCAATTTGTTCTTCTCCTTCTTTTAATCGTTTAACAATAGGTGCTGGCAGGGTTTTTAAGAGTAGGGAATCGTTTTGTCTAATTTGTTCTTCTAGGGCTTCTTTTTCTTCATCAATGGTTTTTGCCATCCGATTAAATGCAGTGGCAAGTTGATAGAATTCGTCATCAGATGGCACTGTTACAACAACATTTGTTTCTCCTGATGTTATTTTTTTTGCACCAGAAATTAACCTATAAATTGGCATCACTAAACGCCGGGAAAGAAAAAGAGAAAAGATAGTTACAATGGGAACTAAGATGGCACTGGTTACTAATACTCTTTTGCCAAAAATTTGGATAGGTTCAAAGGCTTCACTAACATAAATTTTTGAGAGAATCATCCAGTCTAAACTATCGGCTAACTTTAAAGGAGCATAGGCAACTAAAGAAGTAACACCACGATAATCGTCTAAAATACCTAATCCTTCTTCCCCTTCTAGTGCTTTTTTAATGGAATTTGTGGTTATTTCTTGTAATAAAATAGGACTATTATTGGCTTTAATTCTTTGAATAATTCTCTCAGATACGTTTTGTTTTTCTAGTTCTTTAAAATATTCCTCTGGCTTTTCAACTAAGAAACGAGATTGAGAGCGCATTAAATAATCTGAACCCACTAAAATCGTTTCTCCTGTTTTTCCCAGTCCATCTTTTTCCCATTGAAAATTACCGGTCATAATTCGATTAATTTCGTCAACAGGTAACTGAAGCAAAAGAATGCCAATTAAATTAGATTGTTTGAAAATTGGACTACCAATAAAAGCTACTGGTTGACCATAACTAGGACGAAAGGGACGAAAATCTATGACATCAAATGCTCCTCTTTCTCGATTATTTTGCAGAGTTTTAAATAAATCTGCTGCCCCACTATTAGAATAATTTCCACTTTTTAAGCTAGTACCAAACCCCGTGTCTTTATGGACACTGTAGACAACATTTCCTGTTTTAATATCTACTAAAAATAGATTATTATAATCAAATCTTGTGGTTATTGACCGAAAAAATCTGTTAAATTTTTGATGTATTTTGCTATATTTGCTTCCATCCTTAGCCATGTCTAAAAGATTTTTATTGTCTAAGTCATAAGGATTTTTAACAAGATAATGATATTGTAAATAAAGAGCAATTTTCTGTTTAGGAAAATACCTTAACACCGTGGGATTTCCATCTACATTCATTTGCAGACGGGGAATAAAATATTTTTCATAGAATCTCCAAATTTCGGAAATCATACTGGTAGAAACTTCCTCACTTTCCAGTTGATTAAAACCGTCACTGAAAGATTCCATGGCCTCAATAACAGTAGGATCTTCTGCTAAAGTAATGGCGTGATTTTTAACATAATTAAAGTAAGATTGAACTTGTCTTGCTCGGGAATTTCTTAATTCTGTAATTTGACCATGTATGTTTTCTAAGATCGCTTCTTTCCCACTGGTATAACCAACATAACTAATGACTAAAATCGATGCAATGCTAACAGCTAGTAACATTAACATCAGTTTTGATTGAATACTTAATCGACTAAAAAATCTCATTTAGTTATATATTTTATAAGTCTCTATACTTTTTAGGTTAACTTACATATCTCTACTCAATCTTAAAACTTTGGTGAAACTTTATTTTTAGTGTTGGTCATTGGGCAATAATTAGTGTTAAATATTCTTAAAATAATATATAATACCAATAGTTTTTGTTATAATAAAGTCTGTTAGAGCAAACAATTAACATAGGGAAGTCAGAGAAAAAGTGTCAATTAATTTTCAGGAAATTATTGCGAAACTGAACGAATTTTGGAGCGAACGCGGTTGTTTAATTGTTCAGTCTTATGATACAGAAAAAGGCGCAGGTACGATGAATCCCCATACGTTTCTCAGGGCTATCGGTCCAGAACCTTGGTCTGTTGCTTATGTGGAACCTTGTCGTCGTCCTACCGATGGCCGTTATGGAGAAAATCCTAACAGATTTCAGCATTATTATCAATATCAAGTATTAATTAAACCTTCTCCTAATGACATTCAAGAAATTTATCTAGACTCTTTAAGAATATTAGGAATTAAACCAGAAGATCATGACATTCGTTTCGTAGAAGATAACTGGGAATCTCCTACTTTGGGGGCCTGGGGTGTGGGTTGGGAAGTATGGTTAGATGGGATGGAAATAACTCAATTTACTTACTTTCAGCAATGTGGTGGTATCGATTGTCGTCCCGTTTCTATTGAGATTACTTATGGTTTAGAACGGTTAGCAATGTACCTACAAGAAGTGGAAGCTATCACTAAAATTCAGTGGAATGATAACATAAATTATGGGGATATTTTCTTGCAAAGTGAGGTAGAACAATGCACTTATAATTTTGAAGCATCTGATGCAGATTTACTATTTAAACTGTTTGCTTTATATGAACAAGAAGCGAAACAATTAATTGATCGAGGGTTAGTTTTTCCTGGGTTAGACTATGTGTTAAAATGTTCCCATTCTTTCAATTTATTAGATGCAAGGGGAGTGATTGCGGTAGCAGAAAGAACCCGTTATATTGGTCGTATTCGTAATTTAGCCCGAGAAGTGGCTAACTTATATTTACAACAACGGGAACGGTTAAATTTCCCTTTACAAAAGTCTTAATTTATGGGTATCCCTCGTAACATTGGAATGACAATTACACAAAAATATACTAACTATTTTTTGTATTCCTCCAGAGGAATTAATCAAACTCTGGGGCCCATATTTCTTCTACAGGAAACTCCCAACCTGGGAGTATTTCTGGTACAGTAAAAATGTCTCCATCCTGAAGGTTTATTGTCTCTTTTTCAAGACGATACACTTCTATAATACGCTGTCTAGGATCAACTAAAACGCCAACGTTTGTCCCTAAACTTAAAAATTCTTCTATCTTCTCCCGTAGCTTTTTTAAACTATCATTTTTTGATTTTACTTCAAAGATTAAATCGGGAACAACCTCGGCATAATTTTCTGTTGTCCGTTTCAATTTTTCTGCTTTAATAAAAGAAGCATCTGGTGCGCGCAAATCAGAATTAGGTAAGATAAAACCAGCACTTGATCCTATCACTCGTCCTAACTTTCTCGGACGTACCCAGTTACCTAACAATCTAGCGATTTCTGTACCTACTTCTTCAGATTCTAACCCAGAGGGACTCATAATAACAATGTCTCCTTCTATTAATTCTATTTGATACTCAGGATAGTTAGATTGAACGGTTTCTATGTCTTGTATGGTAAAGCTACTCATTTGTCTGTTGTTTGTTTTATCGAACTTTATAATTATAGCAACTTAAGATATTAAGAATTAATAATATTTCCTGATTTTTTCAAAAATTGTAGCACTAAATAAAGGTCATTATTAGGATTAAATAGGGAAAATAGTTGATAATTTTTATGGATAATATTAGACGAATGAACTGCTTTCAAAAATAGAAATTCACTACAATCTGTTAGTATAGTATAAAAAAACTAAACAAATTTTCTAAGTAACATGACTTCTGTTACAAGTGCATCCTATGACATTAAATGGGAAAAATTACCCGACGATTTTATCTTACCTGATGACCCCGTGGACAACATTCATCAACCTGCTTTAGCTGCGGCCTTAACTGATAGTTTAGAAGTTGCTGGCAAACTTTCTGATACTGCGGTCACAACCACTAATTACGGCATCTGCGCCACTGTAAATAGCAAAATTGTCGTAAAAGCACCTGACTGGGCTTACATACCCCATATTACTGTGCCTCAAGGGGAAATTGATCGTAGCTACACCCCCCAACTTCAAGGGGAACCCCCGATTATTGTGATGGAGTTTCTCTCAGATACGAATGGTCACGAATATTCTAGTAAACCGACTTATCCCCCTGGAAAATGGTTCTTTTATGAGAAAATTCTCAAGGTTCCTCACTACATTATTTTTGAACCCTACGGAGGATTAATAGAACATTATCAACTTGATGAATCTGGGGAATATGAAATACAATCTACAGATGATAATGGACGTTATTGGATTCCTCAATTACAGCTTTATTTAGGGCTTTGGGAAGGCACTAGAGAACAACGTAAAGGCTATTGGTTGCGCTGGTGGAATGAAGCCGAAGAATTATTACTCTGGGGTTCAGAATTAGCTATTAAAGAACGTCAAAAGGCTGAAGTTGAAAGGCAAAAGGCTGAACGTTTAGCTGCTCAATTAAGGGCTGCTGGTATTGAACCTGAATTGTAACCGATTAACTTCTAGGGGTCAACGGCCGTTGACCCCAACAATATAAACATCTGTAGTTTCATGAAAGCATATTAAAAAGGCTAATTTATGACAAATTATCATTCAAACATTCATCACATTTATTCACCTAAAATTATCATCAACATCTGCTGAAGATTCTTCTTATCCCTGCTTTGAAGCTGCCCTAATTTCCGAATAACTAAGCTTATCTCAACTGTCGCAATAACAGATTTAATTAGAGAAGGTTTAAGGAGTCCAGCAGCAGAAAAGTCAATAATTTGAACTTCTCCCAAACCTAACGGTAGAGCAATCTGGCTAGTAATTGCCATGATAATTAAATCAGGTTTCGCTTGATTATAACCATCAGAACTAACAATAACCGCAGGTCTTTTTTTAGTAGAACGTTGATTGGTAAAAGGAAAAGGAACTAGAATAACATCAGCAAACTTATAATTCGTCATAGACTGCATCTTCAGGATTATCCCAAACTTTATTAAAAGAAGATTCTGACAGTTGCGTTGAGGCTAATATAAGAGCTTTATCAGAGTTTTCTGAGTTGAGAGAATCTATAAATTCCTCAACTTTTTGCATTTGTTCAAAAGATAAATGTTTAACTTTTTTCAGGAGTCTTTTTTCTACTGTTTGATTAACATTCATTGTCCAGTTGAAGTTATTATAATGACTTGATTTATCTTATCATATTATTTTTTATTAATGATTCGTATTTTTCAACTTTCGTTGCCATACGTGGATTGGGTAGTGTATCATAAGTATAGGTTTTGCCGAATAATAACACCTAATGGTTTAACATAATAATTACTATACAAGCAAATTGACTTTAATAAATAGAAATAGGATTACCAGTAGAACCGGTTGCACCTTTGATTTTTAATGGAGCAAAAACAAACATAAATTCGTAAACTTTATTATCAACTAATTCACTCAAATCTAAATTTTCTATATTGGTAATACCATGTTTAACCATCCATTCA
>JBFRWO010000138.1:0-26714 GCA_051439625.1 Crocosphaera sp.
ATTCAACTTCGGTGGTTTCACGAACTAAAGAAGAGGTTACTAAGGAACCGTGCATAGCGGAGAATAAAGATCCACCGAATACACCAGCAACACCCAACATATGGAAGGGGTGCATTAAGATGTTGTGCTCAGCTTGGAACACGAACATGAAGTTGAAGGTTCCAGAGATTCCTAAAGGCATTCCATCAGAGAAAGAACCTTGTCCGATGGGGTAGATTAAAAAGACGGCTGTGGCAGCGGATACAGGTGCAGAATATGCAACACAGATCCAAGGACGCATTCCTAAACGGTAGGATAGTTCCCACTGACGACCCATGTAGCAAAATACTCCGATTAAGAAGTGGAAGATTACTAACTGGTAAGGACCGCCGTTGTAAAGCCACTCGTCTAAAGAAGCAGCTTCCCAGATGGGGTAGAAGTGAAGACCGATAGCGTTAGAAGAAGGAACTACTGCACCGGAAACGATGTTGTTTCCATAGAGTAAAGACCCAGCTACAGGCTCACGAATACCGTCGATGTCAACGGGAGGAGCAGCGATGAAGGCGATGATGAAACAGGTGGTAGCAGTTAAGAGGGTGGGGATCATTAAAGTACCGAACCAACCTACATAAATGCGGTTGTTGGTGCTAGTTACCCACTGACAAAACTGTTCCCATACTGAAACGCTTTCGCGTTGTTGTAATGTGGTAGTCATTTTGGTTATGATTGCTATTTATTTTTCGAGGTACGAACTGTTGTTGGCTTTTTTGCCCGAAGGCGTTTGCCGTTTGTATGTATGAATCTATACTAACTATTATGTAAATATTTGTAAAGGAAGTTGACAAAAGTATTACTTTTACTATCCATAAGCGACGATTATCATTTAGCCGATAGTTTGTAAAAGTATAGTTATTTGGGGTTAAGACCGGTTGAGTTGACCACATTACATAACAATCACATGGCCAGACAACCTTGCTGCTAAACCGTCCAAAAATTAGCCCCAAGAATTGTCATCCTTGGGGAAGTTTCTTATAAACCAGCCTTTTATTTGGGTGGCTGGCGGTTTTTATCTTATGAGAGAATTGTAAACTTTTGTGAAGAAAGTAGAGAAGTTTTTAAGGTTTTCTTTATATTTATGTTTCTTGAGAAATTCAACGAACAACTTCGATAGAAATGCCGATGTTTAATTGTCCCCAAGCTTTATCCGTTGTGACGGCGGTATAATTTAGCTGTTGAGCTAACCCTAAACAAGCCCTATCCCCTAAAGATAAGCCCAAATGACGAGTGAGAGGACGCAGACGGGCGCAACATAAAGCTAATGGCTCATCAAAGGGAATGACCTCAAGATTGAGATAAGAAAGCACTAATTTTATTTCTGGTTCTGGGACATTTTTTTCTTCTAGTTTGGCGATGACTTCACTGAGGTTAACCGCATTAATAACAGACTCCCCTAAAATTTCACTAACGCGTTTGTTTCCTGGTTCTTGATTAAGAACAGCAAGTACAGACGAAGCATCAAGGACATAATTACTCATTTTCTGCTTCAATCCGACGTTCTTCAATCAATTCAGTGGCTAATTCCTGATAAGAAGTGTAACGGGTGACGATTTCTTGAGCGCGACGTAAGGCTTCGGTTCGGGGCAAAATGCGGATGGTTCCTTCTTCGAGAGTGAGAATAACATCATCCCCTGTATTAAGGGCTAAAGCGCGACGATATTCTGCCGGAATGACAATGCGCCCTCCATCAGTGATCTTGGTGGTTGTTCTATAATCTGTCATAGATTTTATTTATGGCATAGTTTATATATTTGTCATTTTAACTTAATTTGTCATGTTCAACTTTATGTCCATTTCCCCCACAGAGAAGAGAGCGAATTCTTGACCCTATCCCGAAAACAGAGGGGTGAAAATAGCTTATAGCAAAGGTTTCAGCCGAAAAAGGAGACCTGAAACATCTACTGAAAGTGTCTCTGGAGAAAAAGAAAATTTCAAACCTCATCTTGGTAGCCTTATCCAGCGATCCTCATCAGGCTTGAACAGATCAAAGACGATTTGATTGCGTCCCCGTGGCTGACTTTCTCTGAGTCTCCACTTGCTGACTGTTTGAGGCGTGGTTCTGATGTTATATTTCTGCTTTAAAATGCCCTGTACTTCTTTATCTGTAAATCGTTGAGGAAGTCCACTGTCAGATATGGCCTCTGTCGTCTCTCCATCAATGGGGTTAAGATCATTCTGTTCTGATGGGGCTGATGGGGGATCTGACGATGGCAAAGATTCAGGGGTAATAATTTCTTCCCCCTCATTAGAGATTAAGGTGACTTCACTGGTTCTGTTTTGGTCTTTTTGTTGCACATCATCAGGGATGGGATCTGAAACAGCCTTGGCCTCAAATAGCTCCTTAGTAGCTCTAGTCAAGCCATCGAGATAACTATCCAGCTTCATTATGTGGGCTTGCATCTCTTGGATCGTCGGATGGTGGGAAATGGCATCCTCTAATGATTCTGGGGATTGGTTAACAGATTGTTGAATAAGTTGTTTGACAGACTCGAAGAGTTCTTGTTTGACGTTCTGTATATCATTTTGATAAACAGTCTTCTCTAATTCTTGTCTAACAGTCTGTTGTACAAGTTGTTTGACGGCTTCCAGATTAACACTTTGTTGAACAGATTGTGATACACCATCAAGTCCTAACCCTTTGGTGATGAGATCAATGATGGTGGCTGTTTTATCATATTTATCCTCACCCTTGGCAAAATTAGTCATCCCATAGGCTTCTATCTCGTTATAAAGGTTATGGGGGATTCGAGCAGCTATGGCTATGCTCTTAGAGGTTATCCAGGTTTGATTCGGTTTCGTTTCACTCATCGTTATTCATTTGTTCAACAATCTGTCATACAAACTAGAGTAACCCATAAAGGAAACTAGCGGAGAAACTGATTTACATATCGTTGAACAAAACGTTTAACGATTATCGTTGAGTGCCAGATGTAGGGTGATGGCAGCATCAACCGACTGCATTAATATCTCATTCAATAAACCCACCACACCCCCATTAATACGTTTTTTGGATATGGTTCGTATTTGTTGCGCCTGTACTTTAGACGGTTTGGGTAAAGCACTGTCTGACGGTGATAGAAACACCTCAAAGGGATAAATTCGACTCACATTAGAAGTGATGGGTACAATCGTTATTGTAGAAGCTGCACGGTTATTAATATCATTGCTGACAATCAACACAGGGCGATTTTTGGACATTTCTGACCCTACAGACGGGTTAAGGTTAGCATAATAAATCTCACCACGTTTCATCGCTTAATCCGTCCCCAATGGTCACATCCCAAGTCTCGTCAACCTCACTATCCGCTTCTCTATAAGCCTCGAATAGTTCTTTTTCCTGCAATAAGTTTAATGCAACTGAAATCACCTCAGAGCGAGATTTGTACCCTTTAGCTGTCTTGTAATGTTCGATAAACCTTGTCAGGGTAGGAGACAAGGAAATGGATAATTTTTGCGACGGCATGGTACTACTATTTAGTATTCAATAATCTTACTATTTATTTTAGCTCCTTTTTCCACCAACTCTTAACCCTTCCCTTGGAACCGGTGAAAATAAAATTGGATCTTTGAAGAGAAAAAAAATCATATTTATCAAATTAGGTAAGGTGTCTATGATCTTGTTCTAACAGGCTTTTTGTCCACCTTGGAACCTGAGAACGTCCTAGGACGTTCCCAGGATCTTTAGACGGAGAAGATCACTCAGATTCGCTCCTTCAATTAGAACAGTCGTATAAACGGAATTATCCGACTCATTATGGTATCGTAAGAGAGTCAGTGTCAGGTATTTGAGCCTGATCTACACAAGGATTTATCCGACGCTTATGCTGACTAATACCATCCCCTCGGATCTTACCCCCACCGATTTGTTGGATCGCTTTGCTGCTTTCGTTCGCCTGGACACGGCTGATGGCAATGCAGCCGATGACACGGTGAAAACCTACGCTTGTACGGTCAAGCAATTTTTTAGTTGGTGTCAGTCGCAACGGCTTCATCCCCTCGATGCCACACGGGATGATATTAAGTTATACCGTCGTTGGTTAGTGGAAATTCAGGATTATAAATGTGCCACCATCGCTTTGAAGCTGACAGTGGTGCGTCGCTTCTATGCAGGGGCGGTGGAACGGGGTCTAATCCTGGCTAATCCTGCTTTGGGGATAAAACCACCTAGAGAAAATATTGATCCAGCCGAACGCATTAATTACCTGGAAGAACCGGAAGTGATAGGGTTATTGGCGAGTTTGCCTACTGAGAATACGATAGGGGGGTTAAGGGATCGGGTTCTGGTGGCGGTGATGGTTTTGGAAGGATGCAGAACGGTAGAAATGCACCGTGCTTCTATTGGGGATATTGTTAAAAGAGGGGGTGATATTGGGATTCGGGTGTCGGGGAAACGCTCAAGGCGCATCGTGCCGTTGACTCCTGATTTGGCGAAGCTGCTGAATAAGTACCTGAATGCTAGGAAGCGGTCAGGGGAGGCGTTGTTAGGGGATACCCCTTTGTTTATTGCCTTAGATAAAAGGACGTATGGAGGGCGGTTGAGTCGTCGTTCCATTCAGCGAGTGATTGATAAGTATTTACGGGCAGCAGGGTTAAAGGAGCAGCCGAAACAGAAGAAGGGGAAAAAATCAGTATCAAATCAGTCTCATCAACCGTCTAACGGGGAAAACCAACGCCTTTCGCAATCTGCTTCGTCTAAGTCAAATAAGTTTCAACAACCACAGCGACAGTTGAGCGCACATTCTTTGAGGCATACGGCAGGGACATTGGCTATTAGGGCAGGGTCGGATTTAAGGCAAGTGCAGGATTTGTTAGGCCATGCTGATCCGAGGACAACGGCTCTGTATGCTCATGTAGCGGATAGGTGGCGTAATAATCCGGCCTTGAGGTTGGGGGTTAAGGTTCCGCTTTGACTTCTTTATCTGTCATTCTCCTAGAAAAACTGTTAATCTAAACGATAGATACCACTCCATTCTCGAAGAATCGGTAAAATTAGAGTAATTGGAGTTTGTTTCTCAATGGTGACACGAGCAATCGTCGTGGTTCCGGACGTTATTTGTAAATTTTCAGGTCCGGTTGAAGACGACCACTTATAACCACTAGGTGTAGAAGAATCAATTTGTAACTGTGCTTGTACGGCTATTACTGGCCCTACTTTAGAGATAAGCTCTTCTACCACTTCTGGGTTCCCAATAATACTAGTCGCTCCTTGCTTTGTAATAGGAAAAGGTGAGACGTTATTCACCGTGCCAACCATGCCGCCAAAGCGTTCGCGACGGACTGTATCGGGAGTAATATAAATCTTCATTCCCGATTTAATCTTTTTGCCATCTCCAACTGGGAAATAAGTCACGCTGGATATTTCATCTGAGCTATCATTCACTCTAATGGAACCGAGATCAGCCCCTGGAGCAAGCACTGAACTATTGGTCTTAGTAAGTTCGAGGATACATCCACTATAAGGACTTTTAATTTCCTGATTGTATTCAACTTGTTTTTGGAATTTGGCAATGTTGTGTTTGACTTCTTGAATCTGATTTTTCCGTTGCGCTGAATCTTCTAAGTTTTTTTGTTCTAGAATTTTAATTTTGGTATCGAGTTGTTGTAACTCAGCTTTTAACTGAGAGACTGTGCTTAAGTTGTGTAAGTATTTTTGTTCCGTTTCAGTTTCTTTGATGTCTAGTTCTCTTAACTTAGCTTGATATTTAGCAATCAAATCAAGGTTATCTAAATATTTTTGTTCAACTTCTGTCTTTTTAGTTTCTAACTGTTTTAACTCCGTGTTTAACTTGGAGATGTTTTGACGATTTTTTGTATATTCTTGTTCTGCTTCTAAAACACGATCTGAAGAAATTGCGCCTTCTTTCAATAAATCTCGACGTTTTTCAGTTCTTTCTTTTAAGAGAGGAGATAGGGCGTGAGCATCTTGAAGTTGTTGCTCTATGGTAATCTGTTGTTTGTCAAGGGCTTTAAGAGCTTTATCTCGAAGGATTGGGTTTAATCTTTGAATATCGACAAGTTGCTGTTTGACATTGGTTCTTTCAAGTTTAATTGCTGTAACTTCTCGGTCTTTGAGAATAGGACTTAACTTTAAAGCATCTTCAAGGCGTTGTTCTTTACTAGCTTGTTCTTGTTGGGTTGCTTTAATTTCTAGGTTAGTCCGTTGAATCTGAAGAGTATCGGCTTGTTCTTCTTGCCCTTGTAATTGTACCAGTTTTTCTTTTTCAAGCTGGAGTTTTTGGCGAACCTCGAAGGGATCTATGGTGGCGATCACTTGATCTTTTTCAACACAATCTCCAGGCTGTACTAGAAATTGTTTTAATTGACCTTCTACTGGCGATTGAATATTGACTACCCGACGGGGAATAATCAGAACCCCTTTACTGGTAACATTAACAGGGATTTTGCCAAAAATACTCCAAACAATCCCTACAACTACTAATGCACCTAAAGTTGATAAAGGGAGCCAGTCTTGGCGACCAATGATTTGCATCAATTGATCTAGTCTTTCTGGAGAGGATAAACGTTCTAAGGATTCTTCTCTAAAGATTTTGTTTTTTTCTCGATTATTCATAATAATTAGTTTTAAAATATAGCAGTTCTCATACTTGTGAGGTACAGAGGTAGTCTCTTTGAGGCAGGGGGCAGGGGGCAGGAGTTAGGCGTACCTCATGAGTCCAAGAAACGCTATAGTAACAATTCAATCTAAAAAAGTGGAAACAATGACAGACTATAATTTAGAAATTAATCCTGTTTTACTACAACAAAATGTGAATAATATTAGCAAAAATATCAATTATGCTATTGGTTTAGTTGTTATTTGTTTATTGATATTAATTCTCCTGTGGTTACCCGATTTACTAAAAGGAAAAAGCAATTAAGTCAATTGTCGAGCAATGAGTCGAGCAAAAAGACCTTGTTGCTCGATTAATTGAGAAAAGGAACCGACTTGAACTACTCGACCAGCTTCAAGTACATAAATGCGATCTGCATGGCGAATGGTGCTAAGACGATGAGCAATGACAATACGAGTGATATTTAGGGTTTCTAAACTTTGAGTCACTATAGCTTGAGTGTGGTTATCTAAAGCACTCGTGGCCTCGTCCATGAGAATGATTTTAGGTTTTCCAATTAAGGCGCGAGCAATGAGTAATCTTTGTCGTTGTCCTCCTGATAAATTACTGCCTCCTTCGCTAACAATCGTGTGCATCCCCATGGGCATTTGTTCAATATCTTCTGCTAAACCAGCCATGGAGGCTGCTTTCCAAGCGTCCTTGAGGGTGATTAATGCCCCACAAGCGATATTGTCAAAAATTGAACTTTGTTGAACACGACCATTTTGAAGGACGACTCCTAACTGCCGTCGCACTGAAATCACATCTAGACCAGCTAAATCTTGCTCATCGTAATAAACGGTGCCACTTTGAGCCATCTCAAAGCCCAATAACAGCCTAAATAACGTTGATTTCCCACTACCACTAGGCCCCACGATAGCTATAAATTCCCCTGGATTAGCTTCCATTGATACATTATCGAGAATGGATACCCCATCATTTCTATAGCGAAAAGTGATACGATCTAACACGATACGACCCGTTAAACGTCCAGAGTCGATTCGATTGGGATCGTATTCGGTTGGTGCTTGAACAATAGATTTGGATCTTTCCCACAGAGGAACAATACCTAAAATATCTGTTAAGGTATTACTCAAATTAGTAACCCCGCTAATAAACGTCCCAAAAGCAACATTAAAAGCGAGAAATGTCCCCGACGTAAAACCACTAGGGTTTCCTTTAGCCTTAGCCATTTCCATAAACAAAATAGCAAAACAAAATAGCAATACGGAACTAATTAAGGGTAATGCTTCGTTAAAGGTAGAGACAGCATCATTAATTTGTTGAATACTTAAGGTTAACTTCGTTTTTTGGCTATATTTCTCAGCCCAAGCCGCAAAGGCTCGTTCCTCGGCTGCTGCTACCCTTAGTTTGGCCACACCACCGATTAATTGTACCGTGAGTCCATCGATTTCCCCATCCAGCTTTTCTTGTTGCCTTTCTTTGTAAACTAAAACAATGCCAGACGTAATAGTAACGATAATGGCTAAGAGGGAGATTCCCAAACCAATTAAGGCCAGTTTAACGCTATAGATAAACATTAGTCCTAAGTTGAGCAGGGAGAACATACCACTGAGTAAGGTACGCTGAGTAGCACCACTGAGTTCACTGCGGATTTGACGAATTGCCAACAGACGATTCACCCAATCTCCAGAAGTGTAGCGACGGAAAAAAGTCGGGGTTATTTTTAACAATCTATCCCAAACCGCCAACTGTAAATTAGCATCGGTGGCATTTTCAACCCGTAGGGTAATAATTCCTTGTGATAGTTGAAAGACTGATTTACCTAAAGCAGCAGCCAATAAAGCTACACCAATCTGCCAAAGGAGAAGGCGATCGCTATCGGGAATAACTTGATCGATCAACATCCCTGTCATTTGAGGTACCACCATCCCTAGAATGGTTGCCACTGTGCCAACGAGAAGCATGAGGAGAATATCTTTTTGATAACCTTCAATGCCAAACTGAAAAAGTTGCACTATTTGATGGACAACCAAAGGTAAAGGACGGTAGAAAATGTAAGCCTCAGTCCCAATGGTTTGAGCCACTTTTGGAGTTACGGGGACGCGAATGTTTTCAACAGGGTCAAATAAAAGATAACGTTGATCCTTTTCAGTAGATGGTAATAGAGCCAGAGGAGAATGGCTTTCCTTCGTGTATGCCAAAATCGGTCCATGTTCCTTCTCCCACCAAGAACCCAGAAGTTGAACCCGACGGATACGACATTGAGAAGCACGGGCGATCGCTTCAATCGGGTTTTGCAGTAAGCTTAGGTCTTCTGAGGCGGCAGGAGGTTGAATGTTAATCTTTTGTATTCGTCCTACTGCCCCTGCTGCCATTAACAGAGGGGTTTCGGCTCGATCTACAGTGATTGATTGAGGCTGTAAGACAGAGGCTAATTTATCTAAGCCGGAAGCTGTTAATTGTTGATTTAATTGTTCTCTGGCTTGAAAACGACGAAAATCTGCTTCTTTTCTCTGTTTTATGAAAAAATTTAAAGCATAGCAGAAGTAGTTGTGAAAAATGGCTAAACTAGCCCTTAGTTCTTCTCGATTTCTATACTCAACTGTAGGAATAATATTAATTTCTGTGGGGCAAAAGGCTGTTAACCACATTCCCTTAACCAGAGGAAACCAGGGAGAATCTTGGTCTAAGGGTAATTCGGAAAAATCCCGCCAAGCAATTTTGCCTCGACTGACTTTAACCCAGACAATTTGGTTAGGAGGGGGTTGAATTAATTGATGGGTTTCCAGAGAATAGGGGGTGAGAAGAGAACAGGGAGAAAGGGAAGTATTTTCTTGAGGGTGGACTTGTTGTGAACATTCTAGGGTTAAGGTTCCTGCTAAATGTTGTAACCAACCTTCCAAACGTGCGATGTCTTGGGGATTTCCTTGGGCAATTTGTCTGGTAAAATCAGAGAGATGAACTTGCTGAAGTTCTACATCTTCTAAGGGAACAGCTAAAAGACCCAACTGTTCTGTGATTGTTACACCCCATAATAATTCCCCTGGATTAATACTAAAGAGATAGTGACGTTCACCGAGGGGCAAATTATTCTCAACTTTGGTGGCAAAGACTGATAGTTCTCCAGAGATGACCAACCAAACCTCTTGGGGTTTATTCAGCAGAAAGGGCTGATTGCTTTTAAGGTTATAAACTTGAGAAGACAAATTTTCTTGAAAAACCATGTTAATTACCCCCAATTAAGCGCAGATAAGTTCCTTCTTCTTGCTTTAATTCCTCATGAGTCCCTCTTTGAACAACTTTGCCTTGTTCAAGAACAAGAATTTCATCACAATCGCGTATAGTGCTGAGACGGTGTGCAACGACGATACAAGAACAACCGCGCCTTCTTAGATTGCGATCTATAATTTGTTCTGTTTCTGCATCTAAAGCACTGGTGGCTTCATCTAAAACGAGGATACTAGGATTTCTGACTAAGGCGCGGGCAATTTCTAGACGTTGGCGTTGGCCACCACTAAGATTCATTCCTCCTTCACTGAGTTGAGTATCGTATCCCCCTGGTTGAAACAGGATGGCTTCGTGAATGGCAGCATCTTGACAAGCTTTGACTAAATCGCTTTCTGGAATAGTCGAATCCCAAAGAGTTAGATTATCTCGAATTGTCCCCGCAAAGAGAAATATATCCTGTTCTACCATAGCCACAGAGTTAGCCAGGACTGAACGGGGAATTTGGGGACGGGAGATTCCGTCAAAGAGAATGTCTCCTGACCACAATGGATATAGTCCGCAAATGAGTTTAGCAATGGTAGATTTGCCAGAACCACTACCCCCAACTAAAGCGATTCTTTGTCCTGGTTTTACGGTTACATTAAAATTTTCAATCAGAGGGGCTTCTAAGTTACTGTAGCCAAAAGTTAGCTCCTGTAGTTCTAGAGTGCCTTGGAGTCGAAAGGAATCTGGGCTATTACTGTTTTCTGTTTCTCTAGCACGACTTATATTAAAGTGATCAACAGGATTTTGAAGAACATCATCAAGACGGTTTAAGTCAGCTTCTAATTCTTGTAGGGTACTGCCAAAGTTAATTAAATTGTTGATGGGTTTGAGAAAGCTAGTGACCAGTAGTTGGTAAGCCACCAGCATTCCAATAGTGAGACTACCATTGATTACTCTAAATCCACCAATAACTAGAATTGAAGCGGTAGCCAATGCTGTGAGTAAAGTTGGTAGTACGGTGAGGATTTGAGTTTGTAACCCTAATTTTTGTTGGGAATTAAGAGCTTTAGTATAGTAACCTGCAAATTTAGTAAATAAATCCGATTCTAATCCTGAAGCTTTCACGGTTTCAATAGATTGAATGCCGTCAATGGCAACACCGGCTACCTTACCATATTCCTGAGCGAGACTGATATTAGCATCAACACGACTACGGGAAAGAGTCTGAAGAGCAACAAAATTAAAGACAGCAAATAAGATAGTTATAGTAGTTAAAAGGCCATCATAGGTGAGCATCAGTAGGGCATAAAACCCCATCATAATCGTATCTATAATAGTCGTTGCCAGGCGACCAGAAAGGACTTGAGCAACTTTATCATTAAGTTCAATCCGACTGCTAATTTCCCCCGAAAACCGTTGAGCATAAAATCCCACAGGTAAGCGCAGAATATGCCAAAAAAACTTTCCTGACATGGCAATGGAAAGTTTGATGAGCAGTTTTCGCAAGGCTTGAAGTTGTATTCGCATTAACAAACCTTGAATAACCGCAGTAATCATCATCCCTAGTAACATGGGACGCAACCAGTCTTGATAGTTTTCGACCAAAATGCGATCTACAAAAACTTGGGTAAAGGCTGGTACGGTAAGACGAGGGAAGGTTAAAAATAATCCAGTCAATAAACAAAATAGTAGGGTCTGCCGAGAGCTAGTGAGGCGCGAAGCTAAGGCAGAAACCATGCTTCTTTGTTTCCCTCCCTGTTTAAATTCTGGACTTGGTTCCATAACCAAGACAATGCCAGTGTAAGCTTTGTCAAATTCAATTAGGGATACTTTTCTCGGTCCGGTAGCCGGATCGTTAAGATAGACGCAGTTTTTTCCGAACCCTTCAACAACAAGAAAGTGATCGAATTCCCAAAATACTATATAAGGAGGGGTTATATTTTTAAGATTTTCCAGGGATTTTTTAAATCCTTTGGCGTTCAAGCCATATTTACGGGCGGCTTTAATAATATTAGAGGCTTTACTACCATCCCGTGAAATGCCACATTTTTGACGCAGTTCGGTTAAGGAGACAAAACGATTGTAGTAGCCTAGAATAATTCCTAAGCTAACTGCACCACACTCGACTGCTTCCATTTGTATAAGGGTTGGGGTATGTACCCGATGGATAGCTTTTTTCTCGACCCCTTTATTTGAGATCAATTTACCTATTTATTTATTACTTAATAACTCAAAACTGTTGATAGTTTCTTTTTTAGACGATTTTAATGATATTTTAGTTTTGTCAAATTCCATATAAAGAATTACTCTATTATAAGGTGACATATTTAAGGCAAAATGCTCATTTGAAGCATGAAAAATAATAGATTTACCATTACTTTCCTCCTCAAAATTACCGTTTACCCAAAGATGATTTTTTCTGGTAACAACATCTATTCCTAAATGGTAAGACAGTATATTTTCTTCAACGTCTGCATGGGAATGAGGTTCAATAACAGAAAACGGTTTCATTAAAGAAAAACCGCACATTCTAATCCCGTTAAACTGAGACAGTAAGTTGGCTATTTTGGGAAACTTATGCTGAGCTTCTCGTGGGAATAAACCCTGATAACATAAACCATATGTAAGCCAATTATAATTTGGCTCTTGAGAATTAACCTGCCAAGAATATGTCCAGCCATTGTTAGCCAATAATTTATCGGCATATTCTTCATAAGGAACACTCTCTCGATGGAAGTTAAGTATTTTTTTATCAAGGTTGAAATATTCTTGGCGAATAGCACGCCAATTATTTTCAAATTCTTGAGTAAAATCAAACAAGCTTACATCATAAAACATAGTTGACCTCTAATAAGCATTATTCATTTTTATTCTAGGTAAAAAATTAAACTTAAACTTAATTCAAGAAGATTATTTATTCAAAAATCAAGCTACTATTTTATTGAATTCAATTAGTTTATTAAGGCGAAATTAATTGTTTATAGGAACAACTAACTTCCTCAAAAGAAGTTAAGTAAGGCATCATATGCTTCTTGACAAAACGAAGCATAGCTGGATTTTCAAGGTGAACACGCCATATTCCTTTAGGGATTTTCGCTTCATATTGAATTTTTATAGCATTAACAAATAGAGCAATACCTCGACCCAACCTTTGTAAATCTTTTCTGACAAACATACATTTGTAGTAGATACTGTCTGATGCAACTCGTTCGGTTAACATCCATCCAACGACCTTCTCTTGATAACGTAGCCCCAAACTATTTAATGGTTCAAAATTTTCTTCGTTTTCAAAGGGATTTGCTCCGTCTTCAAACCAAGGTTCTAATTCATAGGTTTTCTGGATAACAATACGTTCGTGATCAGTAATTTCAACCCAGGGAAAAATCATCATATCACGAGGAAGATGAAACTTCCTTTGAAGCCAAGGGGCTTTTGATATTGTATCCCAATCAGATTCACAGACTATATCCCACGGTTGAGGGAAAGACCAATTGCACCTTTGAATTAGACGTTCTAGAGGTAACCACGTTGGTTCCCCAATTTGACAAAACAATTTAGCTTTTGTACAACCTCGCTTATACAGTTCTTCCTCTAAACGGGTGAGTAAAGCTATACCTATTTTCTGACGACGATAAGCTGGTGCTACGAAAATAGAAAGTATTTCAGCCGAGTTATCCTCTGGATATATCTCTGCCATAGCTAGACCAATAGGCTTATCTAAATTAGATACTCCAATCGCTATGATGTTTCCATCCCCCTGTAAATTTTGCAATTGACAACGAAATCGAGGAAACGTAAATGGAGCATAAAAAAATGCTGTTCCGAATTTATTAAGGCGTTTCAATGTGTACATCAATCAATTCTTAAAAGATGCTTTCTTGAGCAGAAAAAGCAGAAGAAGTGTAAAATTTTTTTTCTCTGCTCCCTCTGCTTATATCAAAATATAATTAAGCAAGACATAGGCAGTATAGGCCTATTCCTAACCAGAATTAAGAACTTACTATCTTTTTAAGCTTTAACTTTGCTTTTGGATTTGTTTTTAGATTTACCAGCTCCTGCTACAGCTTCTAATTCTTGTTCGGATAATTCTCCTTCAACAATAGCTTCTTGCATTGCTCTGTCTAGCTCTTGTTCTGTAAATTCATAACCCATTTCAGAGGCAATTTGAACTACAGTAGCTGAATCGTCAGCAGCCTTGATACGTTCTTGCAAGGTTTCGTCACTTTGGAGTAATTCGTAAAAATCTTTTACTGATTGGATAGACATGATTTAATTAACCTCTAAATAACATCAAAAGATTGATTCTAATCAGGAAGTAAGGAAGATATAGCACAAGTCAGAAGTTTGAAGTATAAATCAGAAGTAAAACCATTATAGGAATGGGTTTGAACCTCGTATAGTGTACCTCATATATCTGGTAAACGTTGTTTCTATTACTTACTTTTTGTTGACACTACTGATACTACTAAATCAATCCAATATGTTCAAGACTTTTCTGTATTGATTACAGTATTTTTTTTTGAAAGCTTTACAATTAGCTATCAGAGACTCTTAGTTGGGGGAAAACTAGCGAACGTGACATGAGGGGCAATCTAGATAATTTTACAGCTTTCAGTCTTTGAGTTCATAAAAATAGTTCTTTAATGAGAATCCCCAGAGTCTTCACAGCGTATATGTTTTAGCGATTAACTAACTTGAAGAGAAAATCTAGATTTTGCAGAGATTAGTCAAAGGCTGCAATATCCTTGCAAAGAGGGATCACTAAATTTTGGCAAATTAAAATCCTTACACAGTAAGGGTTTTGAGCTAGATTGCCCCTGGTGACAGCTTCGCTAGTTTTCCCCCTAGTTAAGAAAACATTAAATTATCAGGATAATGGGAAATTTTATACAGATTTGTGGGAATCATCTTGTGATGTACTACCCCGCGGTGCAGCCGCACTCGCGGAGCGAGATCGCCACTATCCTAGTACAAAGAAAAGTGGTCAAACAACAAGGATTGAAAGATTAAATAATACCTTAAGGCATCCCGGTTCTCGTCTAGTTAGAAAAACAAGGGCATTTTCTAACAACTTTTTCAATCATGAAGGGGCTATTTTATATTGTCATACAATACATGATTATAATGAGGAAATACTATCAACTTAGATTGACTTTTACTACTTATGATACACTACCCAAATTAATTTGTGAGAAATGCATGTACTGAGCAACAGTGTCTAAAATCCAAGTTTTTTTATTTTATTTTTATAAGCAGTCTCTTTTAAAAAATACTGTAATCAATACAGAAAAGTCTTGAAAATCTTTGATTGATTTACTAACATTAGTAGTGTCAAAAAAATGAAGTAATATATATAGCATTTCCCTTAACGGGTAAGAGAAATTGTAATAGGCTCAACCCCATTAGCTATAAAGGTTCTACCTCTGACTTAGTGCCTTATGACAAATGCTATATCTTCCTTACTTCCTGATTATAATCGAGCTTTTGATGTTATTTAGAGGTTAATTAAATCCATGTCTATCCAATCAGTAAAAGAGTTTTACGAATTACTTCAAAGTGACGAAACCTTGCAAGAACGTATCAAGGCTGCTGACGATTCAGCTACTGTAGTTCAAATTGCTTCTGAAATGGGTTATGAATTCACAGAACAGGAACTAGACAGAGCAATGCAAGAAGCGATGTTTGAAGGAGAATTATCTGAACAAGAATTAGAATCTATAGCAGGAACTGGTAAACACTGTAGCCGGAAATCCAAAAATTGTAAGTAATTGATTTTTAACCTGCATTATTCATTTCTAGAATTGATGAAAAAACTGAAAGCCTTATGCCATCAGGAATATGGAGATTTGACCTCCATAACAGTCTGTCCTATAGACATCTCTAAGAATCTATAACCCAGTCACAGCAATGGAAACAGGCGGAGTGAGTGTTAAGCCGTAATAAAACGGTGGATTTCGGAGTAATTCGGAATCCACTCCCGCGCCCATTCAGTAAAGAATCATCTTTACTCCGCTTATAGGTCATATCGAGGACAACTAATAAAAGAGTCCCTGACAAAAAGAGCAGGTTTTAGACGCAGTAGAAGGACAAGAAAACTACGTTATAGACTAGACTGTGCAGTATGAGTTTCTAGTCTAAACTCCAGCTAGAAAAGCCTTTTATTTTAACAAACAGACTCTCATCTATACGCTAAAAAGAAGCTTTAGTTTGAACTTTAAATTCAGGAATTAGAGACAGCAAGTTTTCACCTAAATTATATTGTTCGCAGACTAAGCTAATACGAAGACCTGAACTCTCAACCTTACTAACCGAATGCTCTAATTTTCCGGAAAAATATAGTAAGCTATTAGCTTGAGGTTTAATCTTATCGATTGGCTGGTCATTTTTTTGAAGTAATAATTCCCCTCCTATCAAATCAGAGGGTACTTTGACATAAAGAACACTTACAATGGCAGGAACAGTTGTTTTTTTAGTAAAAGAAGAAATACTACTGTCAATATGAGATTCGACAAGATTACCTTTTCCTATTAATAAAGGATTCAGATAAAACGCATTACACTTAGAGTTTAAAGCTTTCTCTAAATATGGCTCTAAAAAAGGAAAATGATTATTCACCTGAGTGATGGCAGAGCGTTTAAAGACTATGGAAAAACCTTGAGTTCCGGCAAAGCTTTCGCTTAACTGACTTTCTCCCAAATATGGACAAGATAAAATTTCCTTTTCTAAAGATTTGAGATAATCAAGTGAGAAAGCTTTTGATTTGAGGGAGTAATATTGATTCAGAATTATTGACATGATTTTTCAGAATTTACAGACTAATAGGTATCATTATAATTGTGGATTTTAGCTTTTATAACAGAGTTTGACCCCCTTAGCGTTTTGTTATATTGGTTGATGTTTTTACAAAAATGGGAAGCTCTCGATAAATAGGATTAGAAAGCTAGTTAGAAACAGAAGAGTGGGCAATACTCACTCTTCTCATAAGTTTGCTTAAAGAGTAAAATTTCTAAACATTAGATATTGTTAAAGCTTGATTATCAACAGTCTCTTTACTCTCTTGATTAGAACTCTTAGTCATTCTGACCAGAGTATTACCAATCTTAATCATCATAGTTTTGCTTTGATTTGGTATAGCATGATAACTGGCTGTTGAAACCCATTTTTCTACTTGATGATAACAAACTTTTTCAAAAACATCTTTATAGGGAAATCTCAAATCTAAAGGATCTTCTATTTGCTCTTCATGAGGTTTGATAATTCCATGAGTCGTTGGTACATATATTTTTTTGAAACTGCGATAGTAACCACCCATATGAGCATAGTCCCATCCTTTTATTCCCTTGATGAAACCATATAAACTTGAAGCTGTGATAGTAGTAAAAAAATTGGCTAAAGGATGTCTCCCAGGTCTAGCTTGAATAGTTTCTTCTGTAAAATCAAAGTACCATTGGCGAATGCCATCACTAAAAGCTACTTCTAGCTGATAAATAACCTGCCAACGATAATGCTCAATAAATAAGGAATCTTTCTTTTCTAGAATGAACTTAGGAAAATTTAAACAAACTTCTTCTTCAATTGTTTTCCTAACTTCATCAAGATTATAATTATCAGGATTATCGTCAATAAGATTATTGTTGACATTCACTGGTGAAAAATATAATTCATCTCTATCATCTGCCAGCTTTTTAACAAATTCAGAGCTTCCTGGCATATAGTTAAAATCACCGTTTTGGAAAGCGATAACATCTCCAGGATCTAAAGCAAAGACATTATTTTTAAGATCCGGACAAATTATTTGGACATCTCTACAGTATTGCTCTCTTGTTACAGGGAAAACAACCTGATTCAGCCATTCGGAACCACCAACGAATTTAAAGCCATTGGCTCCTGGTGAAATTGCTTTTGGTTTAATTAAACCAACTTTCTCTAGTTGTTGGTTGTATGAAGAGTAAGGAAAAGATAAACTTTTATTATTTTGAAAATTAGCTTCTAACATGGTCTGCCAGCTTGCTAATAAAAAATCAACTTGGGGATAGCGTGATTTGACAAATTGGATTGTTTTGAGGCTAATATCTGAGTCAACTTGATTCCAGAATACTCCTGAAGAGTCAGCAAAAACCATTCCATATTCAGGAACGCGGTTTTCCGAGCGAGTTGCGATTAAATAGGTAGAACCAATCTTAACTTCACTCTCGTCTTTTAAACAATAGATATTAGAGTATCCTAATTGGCTAAGACAGGTTTTTAAAAGTGGATCGTTAGGAATTAGAACATCAACATTTTTAGGAAGAGAAGCAAGGGACCGAATATCAAAATGATCTAAATGCCGATGGGAAATAACTAACAAATCGAATTTTGGCAGGGAATCAATAATTACTTCTCGCTTGGGACATATATCTTCTATCCCCTCAGCATGGGGATCGAATAGTACAGGGTCCATCAAAATATTACAGTCTTCAGTTTCTACGAAGATAGAAGCATGACCAATCATATGAATAAGCATTATTTACCTCTGTTGTTTTTTATCTTACAAAGTTAATAGTAAAATGTGAATAAAAAAAATTGGTAACTATTCAGAATAATGTAAAACATTATTCTGATTTTTTCCAGAGTTTTCTGTATTGCTTACAGTATTTCGTTTTTCAGCTAATTTTACTAAATAATCAAAATACTCAGAACGCACAATCTCTTCCACTTCTTGCTGATGCTGATACTCATCAAGTTCTAAATTGAGTTTAACTTCTGAAAGAGACTCTTTATCCAGTTCTAAATTAATTTTTACCTCTAATTGACATTTATTTCCCTTGAGTTGCTTGACAGTTTCTACTATATCTTTAAAAGAATGACTTACAGTTTCTAACATTTCTACCAAATACCCAGATTTTGTTAAGCCATTACTTTGAACAACGTTAAACTCTTCCATATCCTCAATAACCACATCACACTGACTATCGGCAAGCAAATTTATCCATGTTTCTAGTTTTTTGATGTAATCAACTAAACAGCGAAGACGTTGATTCCCTAACTTAATTAGCAATTGGTTTAACTCAGGACAATGATAAACTCTGTTTAAAAAATCATGACGATTTAAACATAGTAAATAAGACGAACCAAAAGAAACAGCAGTGACCGAGTGTGGTTGACCATCAATTAAGGTTAATTCCCCTAAAGTTTTACCCTCCCCTAAAGTTTTACTCAAGCTTTCTTGAGCATGAATATTACATTGATAAATTCTAACTTTACCACTTTTTATGAGATAAAAACCTGCTTCAGAATCTCCTGATTCAAAAAGAACCTGGCCATCTTTTAAATGTACCATTTCCATCTTTTTGGACAGTTCTAAATCAGATAACAAAAAGTCTCGAATTTGATTAATTAAATATATCATCTTAACTAATTATTTGACGGGCAATACTTTCTAATACTTGAGTTAAAGGATGCTGAGGATAGTTAAGAGCAAAAATTCCTCGACTCCCTAACTCAACCATTTCGTTTGATAAAGGTAAGGTGGTTGTTACTGGTAACTGATAAATTTTCTCTATCTGTTGCTGTAAATCTTCAAGGTCTAGGGATTTAATAACCTTATTAATCAACAAAAACATTTTGGGAACTTGTAACTTACGGGCTAAATCTACTGTTACTGCTGTTCCTTGAAAATCTTGTTTATCAGGACGCATAACTAACACTAAGACATCAGACATAGTAATAGAAAGAAGAATTTCCTCATTCAAACCAGGATGAGTATCAATAAACAGATAGTCTAAGTTCAACTGTTCAACTATCTCTTGAAAACCCATTTCTAAGAGTCTTATGTCATAACCTTCTCGCAGTATTCGACCAATATCAGTAGGCTTCATACTAGCAGGAATTAAGTAAAGAGAACTATCTGGAGCAGGCTGTTTTAATACTGAGGTCACATCATAATGAGTCTCAAAAATTTTACAGCGACTCCAAAGATAATCATTAAGGGAATGAGTAATATTTTTTTCATCAAAGCCAAAGAGAACGTAAATTCCTGGATTTTGTACGTCTGCATCTACAATAGCCACTTTCTTACCCATACTAGCTACTATAGCGGCTAAACTGGCAGTAATATTCGTTTTTCCTGTTCCTCCCCGATAGGAATGTATTGAAATAATTTTTGACATCTTTTGACTCCAAACATTTAGATTCCGACTAAAAAGCTGTTATTACCCAGTAATTGAAGGCGATTGAGCATCCATTGAAATCGAGACCCTGCTAAATTTAACTTATCCAAGCTATCTAAGTCTAGTTCATCTTCATAACTCGAAGACTGTTCTAAACTTTGACCACTACTATAAAAACGTTTCCCATAGCCAAGTCGGTTGATAGTATCTCGACATCTCTCAGCTACCAAAGTCGCTCGTACTGATTCAAAGCGAGCAGCCCTACCTACATCTTGTTCTAGCTTAAGCTTTAAAGAGCGTGTTGGAATTGCTAGAACTAAAGAATCTTCAACAGCCGCTACGCTAGTAGAAGCAAGTCGAGTATCCCCAAAAGGCATTTCCCCAATAAACTCTCCAGGGTGTAACAAGGCAATGTCTTTACCTAAACTACCTGTGGTGCTAGTTCCCAAAGCAGCAAAAGCTAAGTCTAAAGGATTGGCCGTTGTTTCAGAAACCATCACCTTAACTAATCCATTTAAGAGTAGATAAAGAGTTTCTGCGGGTCGGCCTTCTTGAAGTAAAATGGTGCCTGCTTTCAACTTTTGACAGCTTCCGTTGGTAATCATCCAATCAATGTCACTATCATGAAATCGCCCAAACGCAAATAGAACGTCTCTAGTTTGAGTGGAGATTGAATTCAACCTAGTGGCACGAAGTTTTAGCCTTAACTGTGACAACCGCTCTGTGAGCAAAAGGGTAACTCCTCGATAAAACCTGGCAGCAAAACCCATATCTTGCTCTAGTTTTTTCATTAGTTGCTCTTGAGGAATCTTTAGTAGAGTAGATGGAAGCTTAGTCCCAACATTTGTTGAAGCTGTTCTCGTCTTTATCAGCAATTCCTCCCCAGCAAGATCACCACTTTTTAGTTCAATAATTTCACGTTCTAAAGTGGGTTGATCTTCAAGTACAGCAAAAACTCGATTGAGAGCATTGTCACTACTTTGAGGGACTGAAATCGTCAACCTACCGTCAATTAGCAGATAAACATCTGTAATCTGCTTACCAGATTTAATTAAGAGATGATCAGCATCTACTTTTTCCCTTGTTCCCGTAGCCATCAACCAGTCAATATCGATATTATTGAGTTCTTGTAAAAGAGTTTGATTCATTGTCATTCATTCTTAGGTTTTAGAGTTAAATTGGGATTTTACAATTTCGGACTCTATTGAATCCACAGTTTTTTGTATGCCATACAGTTGTGCATTTTCGATTTTATGACCCCACTTCATAGACTCATTTTCACTTGCTGCAAAATCTCTAATAATGAATCTTCATCTAATTCTACTAGTCTCGTAGTAATAACTCTAATTGTGTCCACATAGCCTAAATAGGTTTCATACTTATTTCGTTGCTCATCAGGAATTTTATTAAAGGCAACGCCTTTACCCCAACGATGAATTGTATTTGGTTTTATTTTTAACACTCTAGCAAGTAAGTTAATACATTGCTCCCGATAACCATGTTCCGACTCTATAACTACAATTTGTTGTTCTGTGAAACGAGGTTGACTATAGTGATTTATGGCTTCCAAACCAAACCAACGACGACAAAATCGTCTGGGATGTATCCCTTGCTTGTAACTAATACAAGTTTTCAAAATCTCGTCAGGCAAATTAACTAATTTATTTTTTCGATTTTTAACATCAGAATATGATGCTCTCAAAAAATCCATATTAATTGGAGCATTAGCTACAGCTTTGGTTAGGTTAAAGTTGTAGGAAACATTATCTTTTGTGTATGTCATTATCCTAAATTGTTCGTTGATTAAAATTAAAGCTCTATTGGAAATATCTTTTTCAGAGCGTTTTGTTTTATTAAGAGTTTAAATCAATACTAGAACATTAATCTTGAATCAACATTAAGAAAACCTAAAAAATGAAAACAGTTGCTACACCCATGAAATTTGATTGTCATCTAAACATCTAAACAAAGGATATGAGTGAATGCCGCTAAGTTAACGCTGTAACCTAGATATGGAGAGGGACACGGGGGACACGGGGGAAATTCGTTTTTTGTGTATCATTGCTTCCTTGTCTTCCTTGTCTTCCTTGTCTTAAAAGCTAGAATTGATGAGGCTTTTCTCTTAAGTTAGCGGCATTCGGATATGAGTGAGATTATAGAAGGGTTGGTCGATGCCTGGGTTCAGTCTGAGGATACTTAAATTTTTAGATGTTTGAATGTTTGAATGTTTGAATGGCTAGATGTTTAGTGAAAACTCAAAGTCGATCTCAGTACAGAAAATCAGGGATCGTTGTTTTGACCCATTGATTTTTCTACCACACTGTTTATCATGGGGGTATTTAGGAGTATTCCTAGTATTTTTAGAATGTCTAATTCCCTAGCTACTTCAGAATATAATGTTCTGCGTCCCGAAGATTTTGACCCGCCTCTTAAAAGAAAAGAGGCGACTATACCTGGTTACTGGACGATTGAAGAGATTGCCAATGAGATTGGAGTGACACCGCGTCGGGTACGCTATGACATTACAGGACGACCCGAAACAAATCTTAAGCCATCTCTAGAAGCTTACAGAATAGGAAAATCATTACTTATTGCGGAACAGAACGCTCTTGAATACATCCAGAGACGAAGAAAACGTTAAAAATCTTAATACTTTATAGTCCCTATTAGTTCTCTTAAGAGAACTAATAGTATAAAATACAAAGGATATGAAAAAGCCCCGCTAATCTTATTACTTACCAGCAGGGCTACTTCCATATGTAAAAATTATTAGATTACTAATGATCCTACCTCATCTTGGGCGGGAAAGACAAGTCCGCCCATTCTTTCTGCTTCGTGACATTCCTCTACAACGACCAGGGGGAGTAGCCTAGCATGACTTGGAAAAGATTTACCCGTCGAGATACTTGCCCCGTCTGTAATGGAGAACGCCACGACTGTCGGCAAAACCTAGAAACCAACCTCATCCACTGTCGAAGCCTTGAGGCTAACCCCCTAGACTACATTTACCGTGGCCAGGATACATGGGGCTTTAACCTGTGGGCCTATAAACCTGATGCAGAAGAGTGGACCAATGAACGCCGTCAAGAATGGCAACTGGAACAACAACGGAAACGGGCATTAAAAGAGCAACAGGAACGAGAAAAGCTTAAAAAGCTACTCCCCATCAAAGAACGGGATAAAGTTATCAGAGCCATTCTTGAGCAACTTACCCTATCCGATGCCCATCGACAACGATTGAAAGCTAGGGGGTTAACGGATTCTCAAATCGATGAAGCTGGTTATCGTAGTGTCAAACAATGGCAAAAATTAAGTCACCCCGTCACCAATAAGCTATCAGGAGTCAAATTTGACGGTAATAGCTTAATTAACCACACAGACGGGATATTAATCCCTATTCCCAATGAAGACGGCTTATATACTCATCTCAGGGTCAATGATCTTACCCCTGACACCACCCATAAATACTATCCCCTCAGTAGTGCCAAGCGTGGGGTCAAGTATCACCTAGCATCAGGTGAGCAACCAGTAGCCGTTTATTTGCCCGACTTTGGAGACAAGGGGGACAAGGGGACAAGGGGGAATGTTGATAAAAAATCTTCTATCTCTTCCCACTCTTCCTTCTCCTCCTTGTCTTCCCACTCTCCCTTGTCTCCCCCATCTCCCCACACTTCCCCAGACCCTCATAAAACGCCCAGCAAGCCCCCTGAAAAACAAATTATAGGGTTTACCGAGGGATTAGAGTATAAACCCCTTCTAGCCTCTTCTAACGTGGGTATTCCCATTATCGGTGCCAGTGGAGGTAACTTTGCCAGTAGTCGAGGGGCCATAGAAACAGGGATCGCCACCATCAAAGAAAAATTAGGCATGGACGACCCCTTATTTGTTCTCTATGCTGATGCTGGCAGTGCCATTAACCCCAACGTCACCCGTAATTACCAAAAACTAGGGGAATTTATCCCTAACCTAAAAATAGCCGATTGGGGACAATTAACCAACAAAAAAGCCCTCGATATTGACGAGATTGATGTTAGTGAAACCCAGATAAATTTCATCAGTGTCGATAAATTCTCAGAAAAAGCAAGATGGGAACAATATAAACTAGAATGCCGTAAACGATGGATGAAAATAAAACGGTTTACTCCCACCAAAACCGTACATCAACAATACCTTAACTTACCCTGTCCAGAAGATAAAACCATCTTTGGTATCAAAAGCGGACTCGGAACTGGCAAAACAACCCTCTTAGTCAACTGGTTAAAAAATGAATGGCAAAACCACGGGGGAGTTAGTTTAGGCTATCGAAATACCCTCCTCATGCAGTTCTGTAAAAAATCAGGCTTTGTCCATATTCATAACATTAATAATTGGGTAGATATCCAAGACACCACCGCCACCGTCGCTGCCTGTATCGAAAGCCATAAACGATTTCAACCCAATGACTTTGACGACAAAATAATCATTCTTGATGAAGTTATTTCTATCATTAAAACCTTATTATTTAGTCAAACCGTCAAAGATCGCTCCTCAGCAATTACCCTCTTTATAGAAGCCATAAAAAGAGCCAAACTCGTCGTCGCCTTAGACGGTAATCTTTCCGACATTTACTGTGACTTTTTAAGCCAATGTGACCCCGATAAACAATTAGTCAAAATTGAGCATACCTACCAAGGAAATAAACCAGAATTAGTTCTCTTAGAAGGAACAATTAAAGACGAAAACCTGAGAAAAAGAGATAATTCTCCCTGGTTATACGAACTCTTAAATAACCCCGATATGGTTCCTTGTGTAGCCAGTGATTCCCAAAAACTCTTAGAATCCCTCGACGAAATCTACCAAGAACAAGGATTAGTTGGATTAAGAATTGATAGCAAGACCGTCAACAGTAAAGAAGTCCAAGAATTTCTCGAAGCTCCTGAGCAATGGATTAAAGAAAATCATCCCGATTATATCCTCTTTAGTCCCAGTTGTGAAAGTGGCTTAGATGTTCCCATTACTAACTACTTTACCCACTTTTTCGGTCTATTCTTTGGTCAAATCGATGGCGATGCCATTACCCAGATGATAATGAGAGTAAGGGATGTGGACTTAACTAGATACCTTTGGGTCATACCCTATGTGCAAATCGATGACCCCGATGCCATTAAGAGTCCCCTATTAGAAAACCTCCAATATCATCAAAAACAAAGACTCAACCGTGACCTTCATTTAGCCCTCAGTGGAGAACTCAATCAAACAGAGATAATCGCCGAAATATTAACTTACTTAGAATCAGCGGAAAATAGTCCAGAAAATAAAATTAGTCAGCGCATCCAAGCCATGACTTATTATGAGAAAATCAACCTCAGAGACTGTGTATATTGGATGCTAGAAAAACAAGGGTATGATACCTCTCAACGAGTCGCCCCTCACTTAGAAGCCCAATTTACCCTATCTAAAAAACAGATATCCTTAAAAACAACAGAAGTCAAAGAAAGAGAGAGTAAAGAGATATTGGAGTCGTCAGATAAATATATTGGGCAACCCTATACCCTACTAAATTGGAATGCCTCATGGGAGGAACGATGTGCCTTAATTAAAGCAAAAATAATAGCCAAAATACCAGGAATTAATCACCATGAATTATGGTCAGAAAACTTCATTTATCAGATCCGATATCAACATCCTAATCTTATTACCCAGTTAGAAGATCGGTATCTCCTTGATCACTTGGATAAATGTAAAGAAAAATCAAAACGTATTTATCATAAACAATTAGTCAAAGGCCGTCAGGGTAAAAAATTAACCCCTTGGAAACTAACCCCACGCTACCAACGATTAAAAGCACTGCACGATGTAGGTATCCATGACCTTATCCATAGTCATTATGGGGTAGAATTGACAGGAGATCACAAGATCGTCCAAGCAATCATGGCTAAATGTCGCCAAAAGAAATATTGGCAAGCATTAGGGAAAAAACCCCATAAGGATACCATGAAATATTTAAAATGGTTACTGAAGCAAATAGGATACGACCTTAATAATCGAAAAGTGAAAAATAGTCAAGGCAGAGTGATCCGAGTTTTCAATGTTAGTTCCATTCCCCATCATGATGTGGCCTCATACATCACCCCCATCATGGAGGCCATCACCTGTAAATATGAACAACCATCTACTGAAATTAATTGGGAAGAAGGTAAGGAATCTGTATTACAAGAGTCGGTTTGTAGTACGGAAAACTCAGAAGAAAATAACCAAAAAGTTTTTTCTACCGAAAATGGCGATAACCAGCATCAGTTAAGCCATATAGCGGTTGACGATCCCTCAAAAATTCTGATAGAAGATCCGCCACATCGTCAACCGGCCTATGACACTACAAGTTCGGCTAATTTGGATAGAAATACTCAGAACATGGAGACAACAACAAATCCCAATCTGGATATGAATGAAGTGGGGATGGAGAGAATAATAGAATCCAATGTGGATATAAATATTGAGGAAATGGAGACGACAACGGAACCAGATATAAGTAATAAAGAGATAGTTTCAACAAATTCCCATCTGGATATCAATATTTGGGAGATGGAATCGGTTGGTGAGATTCCCCTTGAGGCCATCATATCCTTTGAAGATCGTCAATTTATCGCGGGTCTAATTAGTCATTCTGAGACAGTAGAAGATATTAAGTTTCTCAGGGATGAGAGTGGTTTAACCAAAGAAAAATTACAATTAGGATGGGATCTCTTACCATCAGAAGAAAAAG
>JBFRWO010000139.1:0-18181 GCA_051439625.1 Crocosphaera sp.
TTGCTAGTCCTTTAAAATTGGCTAGAGCAACCCATAAACCTACTATAAATAGGATGAGGAATAATAGTTTCTTCATGGCTATTACTTTCTTATTCTTGGGCCTGATGTTTTCAAGGATAGCGCAAAATATAAACAAAGTCAGAATTCAGTATTTTCTTTTATACCGAAATATATAATATGATCAATTGAAAAATACTATGAGTTATTAATTCTCTAGATTATACTTAATCCAGTGGAGGTAAGTATCAATGTTTAAAAAATTGCCCAACTGGGTATGGGTTCTCTTGTTAGTTTTAACTGCAACTGCAACAACTCAATATTTCCAATATGCCATGATGGGATTAACTGTTTTCGTTTTAGCTTATTTAACTAAAGGAATGCGACGACAGAAAAAATCGGCAAAATAATCAGTTAAGAAACTTGTTTTTAAGAAAAATGTAATTTTACTCTTAACTGACATTTAGCTAGTAGAATATTAAACTTATTAATCAGAGAATACGAAAAGAATCAAAAAAACTGACGATATTTTCCGATATACTCTGATTATTATAACTCTGTCCACCAGCCAAAATATAAACCCGATCATTAATTAGATAAACTCGAAAACTAATTAATTCGTCCTCATCTATCATAGTTAACTTTTTCCCATTATATTGTTGCCAAACTATATTTTCATCTGTTAGTAAATTAAAATTAGTTTCCTTTACTATTCCCTCTTTAACTTGATTTAGTAATTGTTCTGAATTTTTAATTTGGTTAGGGTCTAAACGATGAGAATAAGCAGCAACAAAACGATAGTTTGGCGGATGAGAGGCCACAACCTCAAAAGATAAATTACTCTCACCCAAACTAATGATAACCGTTTCTGAACTTTGCAATCCTTGAGGTATCCAAACAGAAAAATTACTATCCTGAAAGACAACTTTTTGCCAACGGAGTTCTTCAGTTTCAATGGTTAATAGCTGAGAAGGATGTTCAACATTATCAGGAGAAGATTGTTCTTGTAATCGTTGAATTTCCTGTTCCATTGAACGTTGACCATCACGAAAAAAACTCGGGCGATCAAATCTTCCTTGGGCTAAAATTTGTCCATAAGGATAAAAACAACAACAAAAAAAAAGTAAATATTTGATAATTTTCATCACCCTTTATCCTCAAATATTAGTGAAAATATCAATCAAAAAAATTGACTTATTCATAATCTAAAATAACCCGTACCCATTTAGGAGGACGAGGAATAGGATTGCCCAGTTTATCTAATACTAATAAAGCCACCAAATGCACCGCAAAAATATAGATAATACTGTTGAAAAAAATAATAAAAACTGCTAGAGCTTGGATAAAAACAGAACTAGGTTGTGCCAAAACTCCTAAGCGTAAAAATATCCATTCAGCCAACCCAGTCATCTGATTGATGATGTATTGCCATAAATCTTCCCCCAAAAGAATAGAGAATAACCAGAAACGAAAAAAGAAGCCAAACGTACCCAATAATGCCCCTGTAATCAAAGAAAACCCCCAAGGGACATTTCTACGCCAAAATGCGCCCAACTGAACCCCCATCAGTCCATAGGGAATCAAAAAGATAATGCTACGAGTCGGGCCCATCAACACCGTTAACAATAAACCTGATACTAACGCCCCCATCCACGCAGAACGCTTTCCCCATCGTAAATAGAGTAAAGCAATAGGAACAGGGAAAAATAACTTGAATAGTGGACCAAGGGGAAAATAATAGTCAATTAACCAGATTAAACTGCCTGCACTGGCGAAAAAAGCAGTTTCTACCATCGCCAAAGTTTGACGAATTTTAGCAGATTTTGGGTTTAAAGGGGGGGTTGGCATTTTGGGAGGGGTTGGTTGAGGTTTATTGATCAACTCATCCCCTTGATCTACCCAGTTGGATTCATCCATATATACTAAGAAATAATTTGTTCTAGAGACTCCAGGGAGAAAATACAGAGAATATCATTTTCTCGTTTAATTAAACCTTTTTTTTCTAATTTAGTCAGCGATCGCGTCACTGTTTCCCTGGCCAACCCACTGATACTACTTAATTCTCGATGAGGTAGATTAGGAATTTCTACACCTTGAGTGGTTTGTTTTCCCTGTCCCTCAGCCAAGAATAACAGGGTATCAGCCACCCGTGAGAGACTATCCGCTTCTCTTAACCTTAAACGTCGGTTAAGTTGACGCAGACGCTTAGCCATAACTTGGGCCAGTCGAATTCCGGCAACGGGATCACTCTTAAGGAGGGTAACAAAATCCTGTGCAGGAATGCTACTAATGGTAGTTGGGGTTAGGGTAATAGCATCGGTTGAGCGAGGGGCCTCTTCTAAAGCGGCCATTTCGCCGATAACTTCTCCTTTACCCACAATATTTAGGGTTACTTCTTTCCCATCAAAATTGTGAGTGCGAATCTTTACCCATCCGTCTAGGATAAAATAAACAGAGCCTCCCCAGTCGTTTTCTAGAAGGATCACACGATTGGCCGGATGACTACGAAGCACAGCGTGACTCATCACCAGTTCTAAACTTGCTTCTGGTAACTCACTAAAAAAGGGTGCTTTTGTTATACTTTCTCGGAGATCGGGGGATTGGTTACGATAGTTTTTTATATCTTCCATAAGCTCAAGTAAGCAGATTATCAATTGATCTGCTATGCTAAGCCTATCAAAAATCATCCACTTCAGCAATTAACAATTAACAATTAACAATTAATAATTACCCATGAAAGAGATAAACATCAAATAAAATAATCCTACCCTTTCCTCTTTAATTGATAATATCAATCAAGATAATCAAGCCGCAAGGATCATCAAATACAGAGGTCGCTTCGTCAAAAGAAACACCATGTTTTGCCAGATTTCTCTGGGCTTTTTCTTGGTTCCAATCGAATTGCACGAGTTAAGTTTTTGCTATTTATTCTCTCATCCTAGCAATATTTTTCTTGAATTGCAACAATGATTGATTCTACAATCGCTTTTTAAAATTGTTTGTTTTGAAGCTAATATATTAAGGATTTAACACTGTTGAATCCCTACAATAAATATTCATCTTATGGGGAAATAATATTGTTATGTCCGATAATATTATATCTTCCCGTAGGGACATAACAGTGTTATGTCCCATAACGTTATGGTTCCCCACACAGAATTTTATAAAAGATAAAAAGAAAGGCGATCACTTTTCAAAATTGTCTGTTTTGAAGCCAATATGTTAAGGATTTAACACTGTTAAATCCCTACAGGAATCAAAAAGGTATATCTAATAATATTACATCCTCTAATGGTTTTTCTTCATCTTGCTCCCAATTAATCGGATTATCAATAATGTATTTTCTGATATTGTTTAACATTTTTTCATTGCGAATAATTTGATCATAATATCTTTTTTGCCAAATTAAAGCTGTTTCAGTAATCTCACAAACTTTTTTTATTTTTTGGGTGACAACTGCTTTGTAAGAACGAATGATGCTAGAGATTGATCCTTTAACAATATTACCAAATTTTCGAGGCTGTTGATTATTTTGGACATCTTTAACAATCCATAAGATACCGTGTAAATGGTTGGGCATTATTATATAAACATCTAAAGCAGTATTGGAAAAATGTTTGGGGATTTGTTGCCAATATTGATCAGCGATCGCTCCTAAATGATTTAAGCGCATTTTACCCTTTTTAATATCACCGAAAATACATTGTTTGTGTTGGGTACAAATTGTGATAAAGTATGCACCGGCTTGACTATAATCGTAATTTTTTAAGCGCATTGAACGGCGGTTATGAATATCGGGATTATACGGCATTAAATTACAATAAATAACAATGTTATATTTATAGTTTAACACAAGAATTTAACATAAGTATTTAACAGTGTGAAATCCCTACAATAAACATTCATTTTTTTGGGACATAATATTGTCATGTTCAATAATTTTATATCTTCCTGTGGGTACATAACACTGTTATGTCCGATAACTTTATGCTTCCCCACACAGAATTTTATGAAGGATAAAAAAGAAAGGCGATCGCTCTTTTAAAATTGTCTGTTTTGAAGCAAAAATATTAAGGATTTAACAGTGTTAAATCCCTACAATCAACATTCATATTGTGGGGACATAATATTGTCATATCCAATAATATTATATCTTCCCGTAGGGACATAACACTGTTATGTCCAATAACGTTATGGTTCCCCACACAAAATTTTATGAAGGTGAAAAAAGAAAGGCGATCGCTTTTTAAAATTTTCGGTTTTGAAGCAAAAATATTAAGGATTTAACAGTGTTAAATCCCTACAATCAACATTCATTTTTTGGAGACATAATATTGTCATGTCCGATAATATTATATCTTCCCGTAGGGACATAACACTGTTATGTCTGATAACGTTATGTTTCCCCACACAGAATTTCATGAAGGTGAAAAAAGGAGGCGATCGCTCTTTTAAATCTTCTGTTTTGAAGCCAATATCTGAAGGATTTAACACTGTTAAATCCCTACAATCAAAATTTTCTTTGAATAGAATCAAGCATCATACAATTTAGAAGGAACCCAATTAGGATCTCCCCAACCATCACGATTATCTATAGCCACAATTTCAGCTTCCCAACCTGGTCCTATATACCAAGGTTTATTATTTCCATGGATGTCATCAATTCCAAAATATTGACTGACACCCCCATTTTTATTTTTCAACATATTTGTCCAAAGGATTTTTGCTCCACCATGTCCTTCATCTGGATTAGCAAAAGCAAGGTCTAACTTAAATGATTCATTAGCAGTTCGACTAATTTCAGAATTATCAGTAATATCATTATGCCAGAATGACCAAGACCATGTAGAATGACGATTAAAATCAACCTGTGAGTGATTATATCCCCCCAACGTCGTCGATGCAGGATTTAAAGCTACAAGTTTATTAATCCCACCCAGTCTTTCAGAAACTTCATAAGCTACATAAGCACCAAGACTATGGCCTACAAGATTAATGTTAAGAGGTGAAATTCCCCAAGATTGTATTGTCAACTTAATATATTCTGAGATTGTATCAATCCATCCTGCTGCTTTGTACAGGTCATAAATTCCCCATCTTGCTGCTTCCCAATCTACTGTTAGCACTTGATAAGAACCACCATCCCAATCTCCATCGTATCCTTCAATCGCCCTTGCTAAATCTTTAAAATCGCCAGCCTCCCCTTCTAATCCATGTATAATTATCCATGTTTCTTTGTTTTCAATATAATTTTCAATGCCTGTTCCCTGCTGAAATTTTTCAAAAGTCACACGACTGCTTTCATAACCTTTTTTTGCCTTTATTTGATACCACGTATTAGTCACTAAGTTAATTGCAGTATTACTCTCTACACGCTCACCAGAATTATTATTTTTTACAGCAATTTGATGCCATCCCAACTTGTAATCACTAGGTAAATTTAACGTCGCAACAAAACTCTCATTGTTGGTGAATGTCAAATTGCCACCCAACTCACGATCTCCTAAAAAGAACTTAAGATTAGAGGTATTAGAATAACCTGTTACTTTAACAGATTTACCGAGGAGAACAGTATGATCATAGTCTTCAGCATCATAAATCGAGGTAATCGAAAGTTTATGACTAGGATCAGGTGTAGGTGTCGGTTTAGGTAAAGGAGTTGGGTTAGGTGTCGGTGTAGGTGTCGGAGTTGGGTTAGGAGTTGGGTTAGGTGTCGGTGTCGGTGTCGGGTTAGGGTTAGAAGAGTTATTACGCCACTGCCAATAAGCTTGTAAAGGACTGATTGTTACACTACGCAGCCAATTTTGGTTTGTATGCGCTCCATATGTTCCTTTATATCCATGTCCATGTTGCACTTCGAGATGTAAATGATTGGCAGAATCTGTTTTGGCTAGAAGTTGACCAGCACTTATTCTTTGTCCAGCAGAAACATATTTAGTTCCTAAGTGACCATAGACCCAATGATTACCATCATCGCTATCAATTCCCATGAAATTGTGATTTACCCAACTGACTTTTCCGCTTATGGCAGCTTTAACAGATGTTCCTCGAGATGCTTGAATATCTAATCCTGCGTGCCATTTTTTATACCCGTTATAGTAGCCTTGATCAAAAACATAACCTGAATTAACAGCTTTTACACTTCCAAAGATGGTGTTAGATAAATTTTTATAAATGTTATAAACATCCGAAGGCATATCTTTTTGCCATAAATCTCCACGAGTAAAGTTACCACCGGGGAATTGTGCGCTGTCACCACCTATTCTGTCCCATTTATCTTGAAGACTACGATTTTTGTAGGAAGTATTGCTAAAGTAGCTATTCAAGGAAGAGTTAATATTTCCGTGGTAACCAGTCGGTGTAATATCCTCCCACCGTAAGCCAAAGTAACTATTACCACCCCCTTCATACATATGAAAGTGCATATCATACCAACCCGTACGATTTACGGTGAAATCAACCGCTTTCCATGCACCATAAGCATCCTGTTTCCATTGATTCTGTGGGGTAATATATGTCCATTGTTTTGTGTGATGATTTTTCGCTAAGAGTTGATAACCATCATCAGAGCGTACCCATGTTCGGTATTTACGTCCTGCGGTAAAATGAGTGTGAGTATAGGCACGAATCGCAAAGTTATCAGAGGGAAGACGGTCATTATAGCCTTTGATTGCTCCTGCGCCCCAGTCTTGGAAGTCTAAGCCTGTTCGTCCTTTATTTGAGCCAAGATTTAAGGTGGCAATGCGGTTGTTTGTGTTTTGATAGAAATTGGTAGAAGGTTGTCCCCCATTTGTATGAAATACAGTCGCATTCCAATGAGTTGATACATTCACAGATTCACTGATGGGTTTGACTTTACCAATATCAACTCGAAAACCAGCAGATCCAGAATTCTCTCGGTAGTCAGTGGTAACGTTATAAAAACCACCATCTAAGTGAATAAACCCTGCATAACGACCAAAATTGTTGAATTTATTGACAACCCATTGATCCCCAATCTTCACCCGCGCACCATCATCCGCAACGGTTTTAACCTGATAGAAACCAGAGGATAAATAGCGAGTGCTAGTATAACGCGCTGAGAATTTATCAGTAGGAGTGTTTGCAGGTGCGCTATTTCCCCATCCTTGAGAGAGACTTTGAACATGAGTTGAACCAAAACCTTCTATTTGTACAGGATTACCTGACAAGCTGTCATTATTGTAGAATTGCGCTGTCCAGATAGAAACGGGATTATTGCCTACCATTCGCCAACTTAAATTGGACTCGCTTTGAAGATCAATACCATCGGTACGAGTATGTCCATCCATTAACCAGACGGCATTTGCACCACTGGCAATATTGCGCCAGATAATATCAGATTTTCCGTCATTATTAAAGTCTGCTGTCCCCATAATCTGCCAATTTAAGTCAGTCCCTGCTTGGACTTGACCGACACTGGTGCGAGTTGTCCCATCCATATACCAGATGCTATTTTGTCCATTGATAGAATTACGCCAGAGAATATCAATTTTCCCATCGCCATTAAAGTCACCTGTTCCCACAATTTTCCAATCTACACCGGCATTTTGAAGGACAACACTGCTTTCTCTTCCTGTTCCTTTCATCATCCAAACATGGTTATCACCTGTAGCATAATTACGCCATAAAATATCGGTGTTACCATCACTATTAAAGTCACCTGTTCCCACAATATGCCAATTATTATCCGCTACACGCTCAATGTTTGCACTGTCAACAATTTTGTTATTTTTCATGAAGACAATGCGATTATGACCTGTATTATTTACCCAGTGATAACGATAAACTAAATCGGTATGACCATCGTTATTAAAGTCACCTGTTGCGACAACATACCATGCAGGATCATAACTAGAGGGTTTATCAATACCAAACCATGTTCCTTGTGTTCCATTCATTGACCAACCGCCTAATTCTCCATTAGAATAATTGCGCCAAAGAATGTCAATTTTACCATCTCCATTAATATCGGGTCTTAACTGTAAATGATTAGGAAGACTGTTAGCGGAAGTTTCTTTTAGTTCAATATTAAAAGCGGAATTTCCTGTTTGTTCAAACCCTTGCACATAAAAGTCATATTGTCCTGATTCATTAACATTAAAATAATACTCTCCTATATCCTCAGTTTGCCATGAAGGAACAATATTAATAATTTCTCCATTGCTAACTTTCCTCAAGAAATAACGACTTGCATCATCAGATTCAGTAGTAATTTTATATATTTTATCTTCGGCTAAATTAATTCTTGTCCATGCTTGCATTGCAAAATAATCTTGTTGAATATTAGCAGCAGGATTAACTTCACCAAAGTTAGCATTAAAACGGATTACATTATCATCAGGAATAACCTCAGATTCTTGATAAATTTTCACCGTATAAGTGCCTGAGTTATCGCCATAGTTACTATCATTGAAATAAAAATCAATAGCTTTACCTTGACCAATTAATTCATAAGTATAAACATGATCAGGATTATATTTACCCCAGAATTTATCATCACTATTTCCTAAAGCAGTAGAATGTAAACCTAAATCAACTGAACCAGAAGAATCTCCATTTGTTGACCAATTATTGGCAGTATAATAAGCTGCATCTGCAACTACATTGGTATTATTACCAGCAAATAAAACCTGTCCTGATACTTCAATTTTATAACGTTTTCCTTGTTCTAAAACTGAAGAATACACTTTAGGTTGTCCTGCTGGATAAACATTTTTATTTGCATCAACCGTCAAAGTTTCAACGGGTGTATTTTTATAAGTAAATCCATTTTGTGAACCAAAATTCATCACTGCATCAGGTTCGGTGAAATCATAACTATAAAAGATGTTATCAGCATTGCGATTAATAAAACCAACATTCCATTGATTAGCTTTAGTGGAAATATTATCAAAATCCCAGTAAGCAATTAAGTTATCTTCATTACCTTTTAATTGCTGATTCATACTAGCTTGAATTTCAGCTTGAGTTTTAGCAACATTCCAAACTCGTACTTCATCCATTTGTCCTTGTAAGTGATCATTTTTGGCATCAACTGAATAGCCAATATTAATATGACTTTGCCAATCAAAATTAGACTCAGTTTTTGTTCCGAAAGCTACTAATTGACCATTAACATAAAGCTGTTGTCCTCCTACAGAATTACCGAAAACATGGGCTACATGATGCCATTTGTTATCGGCTAAATTTAAGCCACTACTAGAGATAATTTCATGATTCCAAATACGGGCTTTAATATTACCATTTTCTAGATAAATATGACGATCATGACCTCCTCTTGTGCTGACATTATCAGTAATAGAAAATAATCCGCCATTTTCATCAATTGTTTTAAACCAAAATTCATGAGTTACTTCTGTTTCTGGCACATCTAAAAAGTGACTAAAATAATTATCTTTTCCATCTAAAATTAGACTATTTCCAACGGGTTGATAGGGATCATTATCAGCGATCGCCATAGTTAATGTCTTATTATTACCGACCTGATAACTATCATCAGCAGACAACGTTATGGTAATATTTTCCTCACCTTCATATTCATTATCATCAATGAGATTAACATTAATAACGGCGGTGGATGAACCAGCAGCGAAGGTTAAAATACCATTCAAACTATCATAATCTTCTCCATTGGTTGCTGTACCTGATACAGCATAATTAACTGTTAATTCCTTATCTAAACTATCGGTACGATTTACGGTAATGACTTTTTCCTCTCCATTTTCTTTGAGGGTTAAATTAATCGGATTCAGACTAACTTCAGGAATTTCTACTTCTGTCTTAACACTCAGTAAGCCTTCTCCTTCTAAGATAAAATAACTCAACTTTTCGGTAGTATGAAGTATCTCTGCATCACTACTTTGCTCCTCTTGAACCATTACTTGAACACCATTATTACCCAAACTTTGATATCTTAATCCACTGGGATCTGCTCCATCATAATCGGCGATATTAGCAAATAATTGAGGAGCTTGACTGTAACTTTGGGCAAAGTCTAATTGATACCAATTATGGGTGACATTATCTTCCGTTAAACCTACTTCATATTGCTTCTCATTCCAGTTACCTTTCCCTGAAGAAATTGCCATCCAACCAATAGATTCTAGAGCGTGTCCTGTACCATTTTTCGCTTCAACTTCCTGCATTGTTAGTTCAAAGCCATTATTATTTGTTCGGCGTTGACGAGTATAAACTAAGTCCGTTTCATTGTTAGTTTGTACCTGTGTAAAAACAACCGGGGTTGCCTCAAAATTTTGGTTAAAATTAATTTCTGTCCATTGATGAGTGGAGGCACCAGTACCAGCGATCGCTTGACTATTAACGGTTCCTACTTCTAAGACTGTATCATCATCTATTTGCCATGTTCCTGCTTCTAAAACAAGGTAACTAACTTGTTCTAAAGCATGATAACCATCGAGATAATCTGGTTCTTGGAAAAAGACGTTAAAACGATCAGATTCAATATTCGTAATACGGGCAATTCCTTCTTGATAACCATTATAGGAGGGAACTTGCAGAAAAATGACAGGATTCTCAAAACTATGGTCAAGAATAACGGTTTGATAATTATGATTTAAGTCGGGAATACGGCCATATTCTCCAATAATCAAGTCTTCTGTTTTGGTTGCTTTACTTCCAGTTAAATCGGTATCAGTTAGGGTCAATTGATTATTAGGAAGAAAATTAACCACTTTTTTTTCAATCAAAGCTGCTCTTTTGTCAATATTATTAGTTCCTTCTAAGTTAACCCCTTGTTGTGTTGTGGTAACAGTAGGGACGAGGGAAGATTCATAATTAAATGAAAAGAAGTTGTTGTTTAAATCGGTAGGAAAAACATCAATTCCTGTAGCGTTAGTATCGTTGCTCATTGTTACAGTTAGTTGAAGTTGATTGATTAACTAATTCCCTTCATGATACGGTTATACTCAGTTGCGGTCATCCATGTTATTACTGAAAAATAATTGGTTCTAGGCTCTGTCTGCAAACTATTAGAATATTAAAAATAAACTAATTTCCCCCTCTGCTTCCTCTGCTTCCTCTGCCTCCCTCAACTAAGATTTTTGAACTTTGCAGACACGCCCTAGAGAGTCCAGGGAAAACATATAGAGAATATCATTCTCTCCTTTCTTAATGGTAGTCCTATGCGCGACATTCAAGATAGAGCAATCATGAAAAATCTGCATATAAATTATTATTTTTGAGAAAAATAAAAAAAATATTATATTTATAAAGACAAAATCACGTTACTCTAGAAATAGATACAAAGCAGGACGGGATTATTATGGGTCTAATCAATGTTATCAAAGTCTTATTGATTGAGGATAACATCGCAGAAGCTAGGCTATTGCATGAGGTTTTAAAAGGTGCGACAAAGCAAGAATTTGATTTATTTCATGAAAAACGCTTAAAAAATGCTCTCAATACCCTAGAAAATCAAAGATTTGACATAATATTACTAGATTTAACCTTACCAGATAGTCAAGGTTTGGATTCTTTGTTGCCTATTATTAGTCAAAATTCTTACATTCCCATTGTGGTTTTAACTAATATGAATGATGAAGAATTGGCGTTAGAAGCAGTTAGAAAAGGAGCGCAGGATTATCTTGTTAAACGTTATATTACTCTTGATATTTTAGTCCGTTCTATTTGTTATGCGATCGAACGTAAACAGATGGAAGAAAAATTAAGAGAAGCAAATCAGACTCTAGAAAAAAGGGTAAAAGAAAGAACAACTCAATTATTAAAGGCTCAAGAATTAAACCAGTTAAAATCTGAGTTTGTTTCTATGTTATCCCATGATTTTCGTAATCCTCTGAATACTATTTTATTATCAGCAGGATTATTAGAAGATAGTTACGAACAACTAACAAGAGAACAACAGTTATCCTATTTCCAGATGATTCGTGATGCTGTTCGGGACATGAATCAACTGTTAAGCGAAGTCTTGCTATTAGGAAAAGCAGACTCTGGTAAATTAAAAACCAACTTCATAGAACTGGATCTCAAACTATTTTGCCAACAAATCATTCATTCTTTACACCTCTCTTTTGAAGACAAAAATCAAATTATTCTCAATTTTGAGGGACACTTTGCCACTGAATTAGAATTATGGGACGAAAAATTATTATGGCATATTTTACATAATTTATTGAATAATGCGCTTAAATATTCTACCCAAGGAGGTAAAATATTTCTAAATATTATTGCTGAAGAAAAATCCGTTACTTTTTGCATTAAAGATCAAGGAATAGGTATTTCCCAAGAATCACAAAAACATCTTTTTGAACCCTTTTATCGTGCTGATAATGTAGGAAGTATTTCAGGAACCGGTTTAGGATTATCCATTGTCCGTAAATGTGTAGAAGCATACAATGGAGATATTTGTGTAGAAAGTGAATTAGATCATGGCACCACCTTTACAGTAATTTTACCTCGACAGCAACCACTTCCGAGTAAAATGGGAGAAAGTTTAGAACACAGACAATCATCAATTAGCTATCATGAGTCAACAAAAAGATTCTCATCCTAGTGAATTTACTCGCACCCCTCCTTGGGGAACCGTTACTATGTTGGAAGAAGGTCCTCGCTATCGCATTAATCGCATCGAGGTGAATCCAGGACAATATATTAGTACCCAAATGCACTATCATCGTAGTGAACACTGGATTGTTGTCTCAGGAACAGCAAAAGTAATTTTTAACGGAGAAGAACACCTTCTCAAACAAAAAGAATCTACTTATGTTCCCATGAATACCCGTCATCGAGTTGAAAACCCTGGAGTTATTCCCCTAGTCTTGATTGAAGTGCAAAACGGAGAATATTTAGGGGATGATGATATCATTCGTTTTGCAGAAGAAGAAAGCAAAAACTAAGATATTTTATCAATCATCTGATACCCAAAATGGCATAATTATTGCTAGAAAAATCCTTTTGTCAAGATTCTTAAAAAAATGTATCCTTTGATGATCACATCATCACTAATTGGGTAGAATAGAGTAGGGTACTTTGGGCTAAAATGAGCGAGACTCAAAGCAAACGTTACAGTTTAGGGAAGCAGGAAAAATAAAGATGAAAGTTTTGATCACTTTACTCCTGTTAACCATTGCTTTGTCATTCATGAAAGCTTCTAAATCTGACCTGAAAACAAGGTTATTAATCGCAAGAGAATGTGTTGGTTGTTCTCTAGAAAATGCAGATTTACAACAATTAGATTTAGAAGGAATCAATCTAGAAAATGCAAACTTGAAACAAGCTAATCTTCATCAAACTAATCTCAACAAAGCAAATCTCAAGAATGCTAATTTACAACAAACAAGGTTAACAGAAGCGCAACTACAACAAGCAAATCTAACCAAAGCTAATTTATTTGAAGCTAATTTGTCCAAGAGTAACTTAGAAGAAGCTATCTTAGAAGAAGCCAATCTGATTAATGCTAATCTTGGCCAAAGTATGCTCAAAAATGCTAATCTTCGTCAAGCTTTATTCAATGGAAGTAAACTATGTAATTCTAACTTAGAAGGAGCAAACTTAGAAAAAGCTGACCTATCAACCTATCAAGAATTACCCACTTTCTTACATCGGGTTAATCTCCAAAAAAGCAATTTAAAGCAAAGTAATCTAGAAGGAGCATGGTTAGTTGAAGCTCAACTTATGGATGCCAATTTAGAAGAAACCAATTTAAACTATGCTAACCTGAAAGGAGCCAATTTAACAGGAGCTAATTTAAAACAGTCTCGATTAGATCATGCCATTTTAGAGCAAGTGAATTTTTGTGGTACAATCATGGAAAACGGAGCGATTTCTTTGAAAGGCTGTTCAGTTCAGGGAATTTATGATTTCTCCCCTACTAATTATCGCAAGTATTACTCTATTAGTCGCCCTTTCGATTAATAACATTTTTAAGAGTGATTATGGTTGGTTTAATCGTTTACGTCGTCCCCAATGGCTAACCTTTGAATGGGCAATTCCTTTTATTTGGATGTTCATTTTTATTTGTGGGGTTTATTCAGCTTATCAACTATGGATTAAACAACCCCAAACTAGAGAGACTTGGCTATTTATGGCCGGTTATTTATTATTAGAAATTTTGATCATGGCCTACACTCCTATTATGTGTAAACTGCGTAGTTTAAGAGCAGGAACAATAATCGGTGCAACCGGTTTTTTTTGCGGATTAATTCTCGCTGTTTTACTGTGGCCAATCTCACAAGAATCGGTATTTTTATTATTACCCTATTTATTATGGAGTCCTATCGGAACTTATGTTACCTGGGAAATGATTTCCTTAAACCCTTTAGACTAACTCAGTATAAGTATTAAGTGTTCAGAAATTATACCAATTAAAAAAGTAGGGGTTAACGGCCGTTAACCCCTACAATATTAACATAGGTTAAGTATTCGTTAACTTTAACTAAGTAAATATTCTGCTGCTTTAATTCCGGATAAGACCGCTTTTTCCAAGGTTAAATGAAGATTCAGAGCAGGTTTTATACAAAAAGCATCTCCGGCCAAAATCAAAGGACTAGGGTTATCTACAGCTAAGAATTCCTCTCCATAGACAGTTTTCGGATGACTGTAACGCCATCTATGAACTTGATAATTAATCACCTTTGAACCTAACCAACTTGAAGCCAAATCAAACAATTTTTCGGCAATTATTTGATCATCCTTATTCAAATATTCATCACTAAATTCGGGAGTAGAATGTATAGTAACAGCAAACCCTTGGGGAGAAATTCCTTTTTTATGATTACAAGCAATACTAGCAAGACAAGAATTATCAACTTTTAACCATCCCGAAGCAGGAATTAAACTTAACTCTTCCAGCAAAGCTAAAATAGTAATACGAGGATAATAAACAACTTTTTCAAGACGAGATTTTATCAAAGAAGGTAAAGCAATACCGGAATTTTCTAGTAAGGTTAAAGATTGAGGAACAGGGGCAGTTAATATTAAACTATCCCCCTCAAAAGATTGTCCATTTTCTGTTGCAACCTTCCAACCAGAATCACTCTTGTTGATGGTTATCGCTCTTGTTTGTAGATGAATATCCAAGTCTTTTGCTAGATATTTTCCTAAACTACGATTACTCTCAACACCTCGATAATAAGTTATTTCAGGATCAATATCTTGGTGGGAATACTCTGTAACAACACCCTCGGCCAACCATCGAGCCAGCCATTTTTCCACCGTAGCATCCCTAACAGTAAAAAACTGCATTCCATAGTCAAAAACCCCCGTTATTTCCTCTGAATGACGAATACGCCTTGTTGCTAAACGTCCGCCAATTCCTCGCCCCTTATCAATAATAGTGGTTTTAATACCATTATTTTTGAGTACATTAGCAGCTATTAAACCGGAAATTCCTCCGCCAATAATAACAACATTGTTTTTCTGTTTCTGATTCATAATGTTAGAGTTAAAGAGATTCCTCGTACCTCGGAACAACAATTATATCCCTACGCATTAATCTTATAGCAGTTTTCATTTGCATAGATTAAAACTTCCCACACTTCCCCCACTTCCCACACTTCCCACCCCTCCCAGACTCCCCAAACCCACTTAACCGAAATATTTATACACTCAATTGAAACTTCTTATATTTATTTTGTTTTCTTTTTCCCTATTCCCTGTTCCCTAAAAGCAAAATCTAGGTGTCCTAACCATTTTTTGTAATTCTATAGAAAATCCCTCGTCAATAGATAGACAGCATGACGAGGGATTATGAAATTAATCTGATCAGATAGAGTTTATTTACTGCTATTTATAGTAGTTTCAAGGTTTTTCTTAGGTTGCTCAACCCCCTTAACACGGCGAATATTAGCCCCTAACTTGCGTAATTTGCCTTCTAGGTTATCGTAACCACGATCGAGATGGTGCAATCCTTGGACAATGGTTTTTCCTTGCGCTGCTAAACCAGCCAAAACTAAAGCAGCAGAAGCACGTAAATCAGTGGCCATCACCGGCGCACCAGAAAGGAAAGGAACCCCATTGACTAAGGCAATGTTCCCTTTAACTCGGATATCTGCTCCCATGCGTTGCAACTCAGCTACATGACGCAGACGATTTTCAAACACCGTTTCTGTGACCATACTGCTACCTTCGCTTAAGGTTAATAAGGCCATAAATTGTGCTTGCATATCCGTGGGAAACCCAGGAAAAGGTAGGGTTTTGATGTCTGTTGCTCTTAAAGGAGCCGGAATTAATCTTAAGCGATCGCTTCCTTCAATCATGACCTGGGGTCCCATTTCCCGTAATTTAGCAATCACAGAGGCTAAATGTTCAGGAAAAACGGGGCTAAGGCTAATTTCTGACTGGGTGATGGCTCCAGCTATTAACAGGGTTCCAGCTTCGATGCGATCGGGAATCACACAATAGTCGGTGCTGTGCAGACGTTCTACTCCAGAAACAACAATTTTATTGGTTCCTGCTCCTTTAATTATCGCTCCCATAGAGCGACAGAAGTTGGCCAGATCCATAATTTCAGGCTCTTGTGCCGCATTTTCAATGATGGTTTCCCCTTCTGCTAAGGTGGCCGCCATCATAATTGTTTCTGTCGCCCCAACACTGGGATAATCTAAATAAATTTTTGCCCCTTGTAGTCTTTGACGACTTCCTTTGACACAAGCATGAACCACACCATGTTCGATGCGAACGTCAGCACCCATGGCCTGTAACCCTCGTACATGGAGATCCACAGGTCTTGCACCAATGGCACAACCTCCAGGTAAAGGCACGCGAGTCATACCTAAGCGAGCTAGTAATGGACCAATAACAAAGAAACTAGCACGGAGTTGAGAAACTAACTCATAAGGTGCTTGATCTTGTCCAATATCCTGAGCGTTGATGTCAATTACATCACCATCTCTGTGTAGTTTAACCCCAATAGCTGCCAAAATTTGGGTCATGCGCTCAATATCAACCAAAGAGGGAAGGTTTCTTAAGCGACAATCTTCTGAGCAAAGAATAGCCCCGGCCATTAACACTAAAGCGGAATTTTTTGCTCCACTAATTTTTACTTCACCCTTGAGGGGGGTTTGACCCTGAATTTCTAATACGGATTGTTGTTCTTCTAAATGAGTTGTCATAGTTCAATATATAAAAACGTTTTATCGATATAAGCCTCAAAACTAGAAATTCTTTATAGTTTCGGTGCAAATTCGCTTTCAATGTAACTTGAATGAATAAAAAAGTCTAGGTAAAGTTCCGTTTTGCTGTCTGTTATGTTGAAGATTTAAGACTTTATTTACAAATTGACTAATAATTGAAGTCGTGATATAATAGGAAATTGGGAATAAAATGCGGGACTGGCGGAATTGGTAGACGCGCTAGATTCAGATTCTAGTGTCCTTAAGGACTTTCGGGTTCAAGTCCCGAGTTCCGCATCAATCATCGCATATTGACTGATTCCAATGATCACAAGTATTCGTAATCCTTTAATTAAGCAGATTCGTAAGCTACATCGCACTAAAGGAAGACGAGAAGAAAATCTGTTGCTCTTAGAGGGTACTCATTTGCTTGAGACGGCTTATGAAGCTAATTGTTCCCTGATTACTTTATGTTATACGGAGCAATGGCGCGTCCGTTACCCGCAATTGTGGGAAAATGTATCTAAACGGGTGCAAAGGTTGGAAGTGGTTTCCTCTGAGGTTTTGGCTGCTATGACCACCACAATCAACCCTGATGGTGTGGTAGCAACGTCTTTATTTGAACCATATATAGAAGCGAAAATTACGGATTTTAGCTTAGGATTAATTATAGAAAGATTGCAAGATCCTGGAAATTTAGGGACGATTATTCGCACGGCTGCTGCAACTGGAATTGATGGCATTTGGTTGAGTGATGATAGTGTAGATATTGATCATCCGAAAGTATTAAGAGCTTCTGCCGGTGCTTGGTTTCAAGTTCCGATGTTCGTTAGTGCAGACTTAAAAACTGTGGTGGAAAAATATAAAAATAATGGAGTTAATATTGTAGCGACCTTACCCAATGCAACGCAAACTTACTGGGATTTACAGTTAACAAAACCGACATTAATTTTATTAGGAAATGAAGGCTCAGGATTATCAGATTCTCTAGTTTCTTTAGCAGATAAACTGGTTAGTATTCCTTTAGGTGAAGGAGTGGAGTCATTAAATGTTGCTATTGCCACAGCATTAATTTT
>JBFRWO010000140.1:0-8399 GCA_051439625.1 Crocosphaera sp.
AAATTGCTCAATCAGAAAAATAAAGAAGAAATTGAAAAAACAAAAGTCAGAATTAATCAACCAGGAAGTGGGAATAATCCTAAATTATCATCAGAAGAACAAATTGTTCTCATGTTAGTTTATCTAAGACATAATATAATTTTTCAACTCTTAGGACTTATCTTTCAGGTAAGTGAGTCGACGGCTCATAATATATTTAGCTATTGGCAAAAACTTTTTGAAGGAGAGTTACCGCCAAGTTTATTAGAACAAGTAAAAAAGTTTCAGGAAAAAGAGGTAGTTCTTGAACTATTAACCGATTATGAATTAATTGTAGACAGTTCAGAACAGCCTATTGAAAGACATATGCGACTATCAGGAACAAAAAAATATTATTCAGGTAAGCAAACAAGACATACTTTTAAAAGTCAATTCATTAGCCTACCAAAAGCTGAAGATATTATCGATGTAGTAGTTGGAAAACCTGGACCAATGAGTGACATTAAAATATGTCGCCAAACTTTAAATAAATTCAAGGCAACCCAAACTTTTAGTGGTGATAAAGCTTACATTGGAGAAAGTCAAATTACAACTCCACATAAAAAGCCCAAGAAGGGAAAACTAACAAAAAATCAAATAGAAGAAAATAAAGCTTTATCATCTAATCGAATTTTTGTAGAGCATTTAATTAGAGTTGTCAAAGTATTCAAAGTGGTTCAAGAAAGATTCCGCTTACATAAAAATCGATATAAATCGGTTTTATTAACCGTTTGTGGATTAGTTCGCTTGAGAATTGGTTCCCTAATTTTAGACTTAATAAAATCATCCAAATCTGGAGAAGTAATTGACGTTAGAATGAGCCATAATTTTATGTCCAAATTGGATTTAGACCCTCCAAACCCCTATTAATCCGTTCATGAGGCAATTTTTGACTTCGAGTTTAAACTGCCTGTTTCTGTGGCTGTGAGTGGGTTATGGATTTTTGGAGATGTCTATTGTATCAAACAGCTAAAGGATGGTTAGTAAATGCCGACGCTCAAGCAGCAGCAAACTGCTTAAGAAAGGTATCCACACAGCTAGGCTTAGACTTAGCCAAGGTGGTTAAGGAATGTTTGACTGTTCCTAAACGATATAATCTAGATTCTCTAGCTAAATTATACCGTAAGCGTGCCGAAGCACGGATTTATGAGGGGCTGTGGCCCCGTCCTGCGTAGGCACATCCGCTAGAATCCAGGCGATTTTAATCCCTGGAGAAGTCAATCTCGCTAAAAATCAAAAGGTATTCTGGAAACCTGGTTAAATTACTCTGGTCTAGTTTATAGTATCGGAGAGTGTTGACTTGTAAATTTTCATGGTACTTTCTCGGAACGAGCCAAAACAACCTGCACAAGTAGCTAAATATGTCCCTAAACTCTCAGAAGTCAAACGACTAGAAATTGAGCATAAAAAAAACCTTATGCTCTTAGTTGAAAATTTGATGGAGAGAGAAGAAGCTACATTTAAGATGATTATTGATTGTGTTTATGATGTGGGATCTCTGAATTTAATCAATAAAAAAGTTTCTCTAATATTTTTTAAGTCTCTACTCAAATTAATTGCAAAACTAGCTAAAAATATTCTTCGATCCATTGCTTTCTGGTGGGTTGTCAATAATACTCCTGAATTAATTACTGATTGGTTAATTGGTAAGATTATGATTTCTCCTAAAGCAAAAAAAAAGCCGATGAAACCAGTGAAAAAGTCCTCAAAAATTGCTCGACAAAAAAGAGTAAAGAGAAACAAGAAGCTACGAAAAAATAAACAGTCCAAAAGACTCAAAAAATCAACAACAATCGTTCAATATTTTCCCAAGCTTTCAGAAGCTCAAAAACTAGAAATAGAACAGAAAAAAAATATTATGCTCCTACTTGAAAACCTCATGGAAAGGGAAGAAGCTACCTTTAAGATGATTATTGATTGTCTTTATGATATGGGTTCTCTCAATCTAATCAATCAAAAAGTTTCTGTGCGTCCCCTTAACCGAGTTACAAGATTAATTGCTAGATTATCTAAGCCTAGTTTTCGAGCGATCGCTTTTTATTGGGTGAAAAAGAATACCCCTGAATTAATTACAGACTGGTTACTAGGAAAAGTTAAATTCTAAGCAGAAAAGTTTTATAATAAAGCCCGAAACTCACGTTGATAAGCTTGATTATCTAGACCATCTCCCTGATAGGCAATATCGGGGTTAACCGCTTGAGTTAACGCTTGAACCCTTTGGGAAGTGGCTGGGTGCGTACTTAAAAAAGCAGGGGATGAGCTACCACTTTGGAGCAATTTTTTCATAAAGGTAATCATACCAATGGGCGCATATCCAGCTTGTCTTAAGTTTTGTAAACCTATTCTATCCGCTTCTAGTTCAGCTTCTCGGCTGCGAGGAAGATTAAAGCCTAATTGTACCCCAAGATTAACAATATTATTTTCGCTCAATCCAGTGGCGGACATTAACCCTTGAGAAATGGCAACATTGCGCATTTGCTTAATAGAATGACGTTGAGTAATATGGGCAATTTCATGACCAATAACACTGGCTAATTCTGCTTCGTTTTCAGCCGCAGCGATTAACCCTGTATTGACATAGGCAAACCCCCCCATAGTGGCAAATGCGTTAATAGAATTATCTTGAAGAACTTGGAAAGTAAAAGGTAGATTCGGACGACTACTATTTTGTGCTAATCGTTGACCAATACGATCAACTCTTTGAGTTAAGGCTTGATTTCGAGAAATACGAAACCGCCCACTTCTGATTAATTCATCGTTGATTTGCCTTCCATATTTAACTTCTTGAGAGTCCGATAAATTGGATAATTGAATTACTTGTACCCCTTGAAAGATCCAATTCAACCATGATTGACCATAACTCGGTTGTGGGGAAGTAATAATAATACTGCTACTGATCAAAGTAACCAGTAAACCATAAATTAAAAAACGACGATAGAAAGATTTTAACTTGAGCATAATCAACTCATCTAACTGTAATCGGTGTTATTCTAGTTTGTTCATTTCTTTATTATTATAACCATAGTTTTTATTTTTTACTGCTCCGATTGTTACAGATAATAAATTGTCTATTCGGTTCCCTTTATTTCCACTTATTTCCACTTATTTCTACTTATTTAAACTCCTTATTTAATGACGGAAATAAATTACCATCGAATTTTGATTCCCGTCATCTTCAAATTCTAAACATCTAGTAAAGATTCAAATTCACAGCGTAAAGTTTCGATTTCTCCTACTCTAGCGACAATTACCATTTCCAAATCAGTTGAGTTAAAATTATTTTGCCAATAAAGAACTTTATCTTCATTTTTTAGCCAAAAATTAACAATACTTCCGACAACATCATCCCAATCCCAATCTAGTTTTTTAGGAATATTATCAACAGATTCAATAAAGCTATCAAGACTACATTTATAGCTACCTAAATAAGCTGATCCACGTTGTTTATTCTGTTCTATTTGTTGTTGATAATTGAAAAAGTTTAAAACGGAAGTTGTACCGATAATATCAAAAAAGTAGCTCATAATCTGTTTTCACCATGTTTTATTTTTTGATTTTTGACAAATTTCTTTGCTAATAGACTGTCTAATAGTCAAGAGTTTAATTTAGCACTTAAACGTTATGAGTGCTAAAGAAGAAAGCATGAATTTATACAGCATGATAACCAACTTCAAAGCAAAAAACTGTTAACAATCAATCTTTGATAATATTTCTTAACAATTTTTTAATTAAGAGAGGAAAAGCGAAAAATAATAAGATCCTAAGTTTTTCCAGTTAAACGGCTGTGATTATTCATAATGGGAATAACAGGTATAGCACTTCCCATACTTGTTAAGTACACAGTTTTCTAGTTTTAGCAGTTCGCAGTTCGGAGTTAGATATTAGGTGTACCTCATGAGTCCAAGAAACGCTATATAATTCTATCTATTCTAATTAGAATGTTAATGAGATTACTCATCACCTCGGAATGACAATTAAAGAAACAAAAATTTCTGTTGCTAAAATTTTATTGTTATATATTATTTGATAATGCCAATTACCTTAGTAGATCAAAACTGGTTCCGTTGGGCAATTTTATTGATTTTAGGATTTCCCCTAATCATGATTATATTAAATGAAATAATTGTTCGACTTCGCCAAGAAGAAAAACCATTAATCGCTACAATTATTATTTTCCGCAATTTAGTTTTTCCTTTGATTGCCTTATTATTTTTCTTGACAAGAGTTTTAGAAATTCCTGAAGAAACTACTATCATTAGGCTAGTAAAAACTTTCGTATGGGTTGCCATGATTCACGCCATACTTTCAGCCTTTAAAGTCTTAATTTTTGATCAAGCAATTGCAGGAAGTTGGCAAGAGAGAGTCCCTGATTTATTGTTGGATTTAATTCGCTTTTTTCTCGTTGCTTGTATTACTGCCGTTATTCTTTCTACCGTCTGGAAAATAGATTTAGGCGCACTTTTAACAGCTTTTGGTGTGGGTTCATTAGTGATTGGTTTGGCCTTACAAGACACATTAAAAAATCTCTTTTCGGGTATTTTATTACTATTTGAAAGACCCTTTGCTTTGGGAGACTGGTTACAAGTTGGGGAGACGATAGGCAAAGTTATTAAAGTTAATTGGAGATCCGTTTATTTACAAACTCGTGATCAAGATAGTGTAGTGATTCCTAACTCAATTTTAGCCCAAGGAAATTTTACTAATTATAACCGTCCCACTCCCTTGCACGTAGAACGGTTTTTGTTTGGCTTTTCCTATGATGATCCCCCAAATAAAGTTATTCACGTACTCAAAGAAACTGCCTTATCAACCCCAGGTATTTTAAAGGAACCTTCCCCTTGGGTTAGAGTTGAAAACTATGCGGATTTTTCTATTGTTTATCAAATTGGTTTATTTATGGATAATTATGAAACAATGTTGAATATTCGCAACGATTTTGTAATTCGTATTTGGTATGCAGCAAAACGATATAATTTAACCATTCCCTATCCTATTCAAACAGAATATCAGATGAATATGGCAGAAATATCCAAAGCAAACCCCATGCAACAAGTAACAGAAGTTATGCGATCGCTACCGAATTTTGGTAATGTAGCTGCTGAAAGGTTTATGGAAGAAGAAAACTCCAGTAATATTCGATATTATGCTCAAGGAGAATGGGTATTTAAAGAAGGAGAAAGAATTTTAGGATTATATTTAATTTTAAATGGTCATGCCACTATTTTAGTGAATAATAATAAGGGAGAAAATCAAGAAATTGCTTGTTTAGGAAAAGGGGAATTTTTTGGTGAGAAAATTCTACTCACAGGAGAATGTAGTGACGTTTCTGTCATAGCTTTAGATGACTTAGAAGTGGCAGTTTTATCACCCGAAGTTGTCGCTACATTATTAGAACAAATGCCTAGACTATCCCAAGAATTTAGCGAGTTATTAGAAACGAGAAGAAAAGAAGTAATTAAAGCAAGAAATAAAACTCAGGAATTTTAACATCCCTATTTTCTGAACCGAAAATTACGTTAAACTAGAAGAGTTAAAAACTTTTACTGAAACCTTTAAAAAAAGAATGGATCTTACTGCTTTAAGAGAAAACTATACCCGTAACGGTTTAACTAGAGATGATCTAGCAACCGACCCCTTTAAACAGTTTGAAAAGTGGTTTCAAGAAGCTACCGAAGCAGAGTTACCCGAACCTAATGCTATGAGTTTAGCTACTGCTTCAGCCAATGGTGAACCCTCTATTAGAACAGTTCTGTTAAAATATTTTGATGAAAAAGGATTTGTCTTTTTTACTAACTATGAAAGCAAAAAAGCGCAACAAATAGACGAAAATCCTCACGTTGCTTTATTATTTTTATGGCTTCCCTTAGAACGTCAAGTAAAGATCCAAGGAACTGCCACCAAAATTCCTACAGCAGAGTCCTTAAATTACTTTACCAGTCGTCCTCGAGGCAGTCAATTGGGGGCTTGGTGTTCGGCACAAAGTTCCGTTATTTCCTCACGAAAACTATTAGAAATGAAGTTTGAAGAATTAAAGTATAAATTTCAACACGGAGAGATCCCGTTACCTTCTTTTTGGGGAGGATATCGGGTTACACCTAAAAGATTTGAATTTTGGCAAGGACGGCCAAACCGTTTACACGATCGCTTCTCTTATACTTTGAAAGATGAAACAGCCTGGGAAATTGATCGTTTAGCCCCTTGATTATTAGTAAATTAAGACCAGGCAGGATGGGCAAATAAAGAAGCAGCTACCCTCACTCCTCTAAGTTGATTTAAGAGGGGAAGATGGCCAACCGGCGCGCTTAAATCCCAAGTAAATTGATTAGGGTATTGAGTCCAACTATTATCACTTTTCCAGCCAATTTTTGGCCATAATTTAGTAAAATCTTTACCCACGGATAACCATAGTTTTCGTTGCACAGAAAAGCCAAACTTTCCCTCTGAATGTAACCGCCATAAGGCATCAATTGTCTGTAAATCTGTTGCTGGAAACTGCTCTACTTCTGTAAAATAAACCCATTTACGCTGTACTGCCCCTTCTCCTGCCAATTCACATAACAGACTACGGGTTAGGGTATCTGCATCTTGAAACTTTTGTTCAACTAATAGTTGATTGAGGGGTTGATAATCAAGATTACGTTGAGAATTAAGGGATATAATTCCTTGAGGAAAATTATTTTGAATAAATGCTTCTGTAGTGGGGTTTTTTAATTGATAAAGTTCCCCATATATTTTACCTCGGACAATATCAACCTCATTGATATCTTCTGCTTGTAAAAATTCCATTAATACCTGCCAACCTTCTTCTCCTATAGCAATTAATTTGGGAATTAATTGAAGTTGGTCTTTTTGTTTCCCATTAATAAACTGATCCTTCAGTTGGGAAAAATTTTCGTCTCTATTATCGATTGTAGCGGTTTGTTGGTCAGTCATGAAACTATTCTGGGAAACTAACATTCACAAGTCAAAAATTAGAAATCAAAAGTCAATCATTTTTACCTCTTTTTAAAAGTAAGAGGATTCAGTAAATGATAGTTTGATCTAAAATAGTTGGGTCCAAGACCCCGCCTTTTAAGGAGCATAGTTTTTGAAACGGAGCATAAATCTCTGTTTCTTTCAACAACTTCTGACTTCTGACTTCTGACTTCGTTAAGTCTTTCTTCTTCATAAATGAAAAGGACAATGAGCAGCGAGTTGACCGCTACTTGTATTATCCCAAAAATAGGCTCACTTTAGAAGCCAAATAATCGATTAATTTAACTCATGACCCAAAATTTCAGGTTCAGTAAATTCGTCCGACATTTCCAAGACAGCACGGATAACTGGTTTCATCAGAGAAGGATCTCCATTTTCATCATCCTCATAACGACAACGTTTTGCCCTTTTCGAAACTTGTACTACAATACGATAACGGTTTGAGGCAGCACTCATTAAGCGATCCGCTCGCTCCACCATTTCACCAGAACTAATAGGAAAATGTCTAACCATTGTTTTGTTATTGATTGTTGATAACCGTCCCTTTGAGACTACCAAACAAGGGTAAAGAACAATGAAAGACAAGAATAGGGAAAGATTAATATAGCATCTAATATCGCGCCTCTGAATTCATAAAACTAGAAAACTGTGTACCTCACAAGTATGGGAACTGTATATATTGAGTCCGGGAAAACCTATGATATCTCATCAGCCTAAGAACAGCCTAAAAATTGGGCAATCTTTTCTACAGCGAGTTCTAAAATATCAGGATCATGAACTAAAGCAAATCTCACATAACCTTCTCCTTGTTTACCAAAACCAGCCCCAGGAGATACAGCAACCCCTGTAGCTGCCACTAACTCAGTACAAAACTCCACAGATTTATTTTCCCAAGGTTGGGGTAATTTTGCCCAGACATACATCGTTGCTTTAGGGGCTATAACCTGCCAACCGATGTTATTGAGGGCTTTAATAAAAGCATCTCGTCTGGCTTGAAAACGAGTAACTGTTCTTTTAACCGTTGTTTGCTCTCCCCTCAAAGCTGCGATCGCCCCATTTAAAATGCCTCGATATTGATTAAAATCCACCACTGCTTTTACCCGTCTTAAAGCTTGGATAATTTCAGCATTGCCAATAGCATAACCAATCCTAAAACCCCCCATATTATAGGACTTGGAAAAGGTAAAAAACTCAATAGAAAGGGATTTTGTGGGATCAGCCTGTAAAATAGATGGAGGCTGAGTCATTCCCTCAAAAACAATATCAACGTAGGGAAAATCATGGATCAACACCAACCCATGATCTCGACAAAAAGTTACCGCTTCTTGAAAAAAAGCGAGAGAAGCAGTTGCGGTTGTGGGGTTATGAGGATAACTCAAAACCATCAATTTAGCCTGGCCTAAGAC
>JBFRWO010000141.1:0-6733 GCA_051439625.1 Crocosphaera sp.
GATTAGCCCGTTTTTTACAACAACAAGAAGCCCGTTCTGTTGCTGCTGCAAAAATTATTGAAACTTGTACTTTACGATTAAGTACAACTGAAGGAATAACAGCTTTATTAAAAAGTCCTGTATTGCAGTTTCTTTCTACTTTAAGTACAGGATCTTCTACCTTGGCCTATTTATTAGCTGAACAAATACCTGTTGAACAATTACCTTTGGTTGTAGGTAAGTTACAAATGGCTTATGATCTCTTCTGTTTGTTTGACTCTGATGAGGTTAATATTAAACAGTTTGACTTGTTATCTTTGTGGCCATTATTATTAGATAATTCTGGAGTAAGTCAAGACAACTCTTGGGCGTTTGGTCAAGCAATGGTTGAGTTTTTAAACATAAATATGACCATTGAAGAGTTAAGAACGCGATTTAAAGATTATTTAAACTCTAATGTAGGGTGAGGAAATATCTAAAATATCTGATATGGGCTACTTCTAAAATAGCATTTGGTTTATGCTGTCTACAGCTTGTTAAGAAATATTCACAACCGTGATCCCCATGACAAAATCATCAAAAACAAAAGCGATCGCCGTTTTAACAGACTTTGGTTTAGAAGATGGCTATGTTGGCATTATGAAGGGGGTTATGGCTACAATTAACCCTAATATCCCCATTATCGATCTTACCCATAAGGTTGCACCTCAGCAAATTTGGGCAGCGAGGTTTTGTTTAATGAATGCTTACCCCTATTTTCCCAGGGATACAGTGTTTCTAGCTGTAGTCGATCCAGGAGTCGGAAGTAAAAGACGCAGTGTCGCTATTAAATGTTCTCAAGGATATTTAGTCGGCCCTGACAATGGTTTATTTAGTGGTATTTTGGCAGAAGATCCAGCCATCAAAGCGGTATCTTTAACAAATAGTGACTATTGGCGTATTCCCGATCCTAGTTTAACCTTTCATGGCCGAGATATTTTTGCCCCAGTTGCTGCTTATTTAGCTTCTGGAGTTGCTTTAGAAACATTAGGGAATGTTATTCCTATTAATAGTTTAGTCCCTTTTCCTTTAGAATCTCCCCAGGTTACAGCAAAAAAGATAGAAGGATCGATTCAATATATAGATCATTTTGGCAACTTAATTACTAATATTTCGTCTATGGAAGTTAGGGATAAAAATTGGTCGGTTAAAATTGATGATAAAATTATAAAATCTGGTTTAACTTATAGTGATGTTGCCCAAGAAGAAATGATAACATTAATGGGTAGTCATGGCTGGATAGAGATTGCCGTAAATGGGGGAAATGCACAAGAGAAATTACAACTTAAATGGGGAGATGATATTACTATTATCTTTGAAATGTAAACAAAATAACTAAAACACATAATATAAAACGAGCAGAAATGCAAGCAAAAAAAACATCTTATATTTGGCAAAAATTTAGTCGTGATCCCTTAGCTATTTTTGGCTTAGTTACCCTAGCTATTATTTTTATTTTCGTGATGTTCGGCTCACTTTTTTATCAGGTTCCCATTGATAAAATTGATTTTGCTAAAATGAGTTCTTTCCCGAGTTTTGACCATCCCTTTGGTACAAATTCTCTCGGACAAGATATTTTAGCAAGGGTCTTATTTGGAGGCAGAATTTCTCTAACAGTGGGAATTTTAGCTATGTTAGTCGCTATTTTTTTAGGGACAACTATCGGGGCAATCGCAGGATTTTATGGCGGAATTATTGATAGTTTATTAATGCGGTTAACAGATTTATTTTTAGCCTTACCTCAGTTACCTTTATTATTATTAGTAGTCTATTTATTTCGGGAACCTATTAAAAAGATTGCTGGTCCAGAACTAGGGATTTTCATATTAGTTGTGATCGTTATTGGTGGACTAAATTGGATGTCTGTGGCCAGATTAGTCAGGGGCAATATATTAAGATTAAAAGAAATGGAATTTGTTAAAGCTGCCATTACTTTAGGAGCAAATTCTCAGCGTATTATTTTAATTCATCTACTTCCTAATGTCTTGAGTTTGATTATCGTTGCAGCAACTTTAGGAGTAGGTAATGCTATTATTACCGAATCAACTTTAAGCTTTTTAGGATTAGGTTTTCCCCCTGATGTTCCCACTTGGGGAGAAATGTTATTCCAAGCCAAAGATTATTTAGATATTGCCCCTCACATGGCTTTTTTCCCTGGTTTAGCTATCTTCTTAACAGTTCTAAGTATTAACTATATTGGGGACGGTTTACGAGATGCTTTTGATCCTAAAAATAAATAATGATCTTTCGGTGTATCAATATTTTGGTTGAGTGAGTGTGGGAAGGGTGGGGAGTGTGGGGAGTGTGGGGAGATGGCGAGAATTTTTAATAAAAACAATGTTAAATGACTCACCAATTCCTTACCATAAGATACAATGAGGCATCAAGTTCCACTATCTTCTATAAATATACCGATTATCAATGATTGTATCCTCGAAAACCATCCCCTTTGTCGATTTAACCCTGCAACACCAACCCATACAAGCGGAAATACAACAAGCAATGGCTGCTGTTTTGCAACGGGGAGACTTTATTTTAGGAAAAAACGTAAAAGAATTTGAAACCGAATTTGCCCAAGCTTCTGGTGTAAATTATGGTGTAGGAGTCGCCTCCGGAACCGATGCGATCGCTTTAGGACTACAAGCTTGTGGTATCACTAAAGGAGATGAAGTGTTAGTGCCGGCCAACACCTTTATTGCCACAGTAATAGGAGTTATCCAGGCAGGGGCAACCCCAATTTTAGTCGATTGTGATCCCCATACTGCCCTAATTGACTTAAACTTAGCAGCTAAAGCCATTACCCCGAAAACCAAAGCCATTCTCCCCGTCCATTTATACGGTCAAATGGTATCCCCAAAAGCCTTACTTGACTTTGCCCAGGCACATAATATCATTATCTTTGAAGACGCAGCACAGGCACATTTAGCCCAACGAGAAGGCTATACGGCCGGTTCTGTAGGCATGGCCGCAGCTTTTAGCTTTTATCCCAGTAAAAATTTAGGGGCCTTTGGTAACGGAGGAATGTTGATCACAGATGATCAAGAAGTGGCCCAACGGGTTCAAACCTTACGCAATTATGGCGCACCGAAAAAATATTATCATACGGAACTGGGCAAAAATAGTCGTTTAGATACCTTACAAGCAGCCATTTTACAAGTCAAACTCCCCCATTTATCTCAATGGAATCAATTGAGAAATCAAGCGGCACAAATCTATGATCAGGGGTTAAAATCAGGAGGGGATAGTCAGGTGATCCCGATGGCAAATTTGAGTCAAGGGGGTCATGTTTATCATCTTTATGTTGTCCGTATTAGTCAAGCTTCTTCTCTAACTCGTGAACAAGTTCAAGAGTTTTTGAAAGGAAAAGGCATCCAAACTGGCATTCATTATCCTATCCCCTGTCACTTACAACCTGCTTACAAAAGCTTAGGTTATCGGTTAGGAGATTTTCCCCAAGCAGAGATGCTATGCGAACAAATTTTATCCTTACCCATGTATCCCGGCATCAAATCAGAAGATATTGCTTCGGTAATTGAACAACTATCTTTAATTTAAGTAATTTAGATTTAGTATTAATGGATGATTAACAATGCAAACAACATCAAAAATATACCCGTTTCTTGAAAGAAACTTAGGTAATGTTTTAATTATTGCTTTTTTAGCAGTTCTTTATGGTCCAATAATCTCTTTCTGGGTTGATGGCTGGATAAGCAAAAGTATTAATATTGAACACGAATATTTTAGCCACGCCATCATTGGCTTTCCCTATGCTGCCTATATTATTTTTCGTAAAAATAATTCCAAATGGCAAAAATTAGATAATACCATTCATCCTCTAGGGGGCTTTTTCTTAGCTTTAGGATTAGCTTTTTATATCACAGGGACGAGAGAGTTAGTTTCTCTTTCTTTCCCCATTGTAATTGCTGGTATTATGATTTGGTTGAAAGGGATACCTGGTTTAAAATTAAACTTCTTTCCTTTGCTATTAATTTTTCTAGGAACACCCAACTCTGTTCCTTATTTGATAACTCCCTATACCTTGCCATTACAAAAATTTATTGCTACAGTAGCCTGGTTTTTGCTGAAAACATTAGGGGTTAATACACAAGTTGATGGAATTTACCTTTATGTTAATAATATTCCCGTAGAAGTTGCTCCTTATTGCGCTGGTCTAAAAATGCTTTTTACCAGTTTTTATGTTGCCCTTTTACTATTACATTGGACGGGGAATATTAACAATAAAAGACGGGTAATTACTTTATTAACATCAACCATAATAATTAGTGTCACTGCTAATATTTTTCGGAATACATTGCTGGCAGTTTTTCATGGTAATGGTATGGACGAAGCTTTTAAGATTCTCCATGACACTTGGGGTGGGGATATTTACTCTGTAGCAATGTTAGGAGCAATTATCGGACTCAATTCTTTACTGGATTATTTTTCAGAGAATTACACCATAGAAGAAGAGGTAAGTAATGATAATGTTACTGAATAGTTTAATGACAAAAATCATCCCCCATAAGGATATGTTTAAATTTAAAAAGGGTATTTTAATTTCTCAAATTGTTATTTTATGTTTGTTGGGCTTAGCTATTATTTTCGTAGCTATTCCTAGCTATATAAGTCAACAGTGGTCTTGGACTGAATTACCTTTTGTAGCAGAAATTGCTCAAATGAAAAAAGTACCTGAAACAAAGTTAAACTTTGGAGGATGGACAACGATTGCCCAAAAGAAGAGGTCAGTCAATGATTATCCTTGGTCATTTCAACTGATTGAAAAACCGGGACAAGATACCATTCTTGTTGCTTTAAAAGCACAAAGATTTTTTAAGGACTTACCAGAAGTGGAATGGTCTGATTTAGAAGGACTAGAAAAATGGAAAACTGATTATTTAACAACCCTTAAATTTCCCTCGACAAGAAAGCCAAATAATTTAATTACCGCACGTTGGTTTCAAGCTTGGAATGACAAAACTTATGGAGTAGTTCAATGGTATGCTTGGCCAGGGGGAGGAAGTCATAAAAGTTCTCAATGGTTCTTGGCTGACCAAAAAGCACAATTAAGAGGTGAAAGAGTTGGTTGGATTGCTGTTTCTATTAAAATTCCCATGGAAGCTTTAGGAAGTCTCAAAGATATGGAACCTTTGGCGAACTCTTTGGCTCAAGAAGTACAGAAAACCCTAGAAAAAGAGGTTTTCATTGTTCGATGAAACTTTAATCCTTTTTAAGCTAGGGATTTAATATGACGGCTGAAATTGACAAAATTAGTCGATTTATCGTCTAATTTTGTTCGCTTGGTTAACCACAACTCCACTGACAAAACGGCCGTAGTTTTCAAGACGGTCTTGTTGTCCCAATCGATCAGGATTTTCAAAAAGACCACCCAAACCCGTTATTAACATACCCAGAGTTCCCATGAGAATTAAATAATTACGAAAAATGATAGTTTTTTTAGTATCTGTTGACAGCATGAAAGGTTAATTATGGTGATTTTCAGAAGTGGATAAATAAAGTTAAATTTAAAAATTGTTATCTAGCATAACACTTTTATAAAAATTTGGCACGAATATTGCTTGGATAAAACTGACAAGTTGATGAAATAGGGGGTGTAGAGATAATTAAGATATAGTTAATATTTTATCTTAGAACCCTTCATCCTCTTCCCTATCTCCCCTATATCAACAGATAATGCAAGTGAACCGAAATTTTGATACACTCTATGGCACTAGGAAAAATAGTAATGTTAAAATTTTTGATTTTTCCTTTACAATTTACTTAAAAAACGTCAGAATTAATCTGTTTTATCTAATAGAGGCACTATGTATAAAAGATTACCCTTGATAGCTCTTAGCTTATTGGCTACTTTCGCGTTTCCTAGCCAAAGTTTAGCTGAAACTGTAGTTGAAAGAGTAGCAAGAACAGGAGTTTTAACAGTTAGTACACGAATCAATTTAGTTCCCTTTGCTTATGTTGACGACGAAGACAAATTAACTGGTTATTCCATAGAAGTTATTGAATTAATTAGAGAAACTTTAGAAGAAGAACTAGGCAAAGATGTTAAAATAAAAGTCGTTGTTGATGACACCTTAGACGAGAGAATTGTCAGTGTTCTCAATCGAGAGGTTGATATTGCTTGTGATACAACTTTTACGTGGCAAAGAGATAAATTTGTTGATTTTTCTTTAGCTTATGGTGTTTCTGGGATTAAGGTTTTAGTCAATGAAAATAGTAATTTATCATCACCAGACTCCTTTAAAGATAAACGCATTGCCATTGTTGAAAACGTTCTTCGTCCTGACGCAATTAAAGTTATTGAATCTCAAGTGACTGTTGTTACTGTGAATAGTATAGAAGCAGGAATTAAAGCATTAGAAGACGGTGAAGTAGATGGTTTTGCCTTTGATGGAACCATTTTAGAGGGAATGCGACAAACTTTAGATGAACCTGATGATTATAAAGTTGTTCCTGAACAAGCTTATTTTAGTCATGGAATTGCTTGTATGGTTCCCCAACAAGATTCTACTTTTCTAAATTTAGTTAACTTGAGTATTGCTAAAATGATGGACGGTTATATTAATGGTGATCCTCGTTATACAGAAATAGTAAATCGTTATTTTGGAGAAGATGGAATTGTTCCCATTGAACCCCAAAGAATTAAAGATTTCTTTGAAATGATTATTATTACCCGTGAACAAGTTCCACCAGAAGAATA
>JBFRWO010000142.1:0-2560 GCA_051439625.1 Crocosphaera sp.
TCCTAAACGATATGATCTCGATTCTCTAAGTCGATCATATCGCAAGCAAGCTGAGATGCGGATTTATCCCATCTCAGCTTAACCGCTTAGAATCCAGGCGGTTTTAACCCCTGGAGAACTCAAAGGAGACAAGCGGCCTGTTACTAATGTTCGTTGGCATGATGTCATAGAATTCTGCGCTCGGTTATCCATCCATACTGGAAGACAATATCGTTTACCATCAGAAGCAGAATGGGAATATGCCTGTCGTGCAGGGACTACAAACCCTTTTCACTTTGGGGAAACCATATCAACCGATTTAGCTAATTATAATGGCTCAGATGACCAAAATGGGGCCTATGGGAGAGGAGAAAAAGGGAAGTATCGAGGTGAAACAACCGATGTTGATTTCTTCGGTGTGGCTAATGAATTTGGACTAAGTGATATGCACGGAAATGTTTGGGAATGGTGCTTAGACCCCTGGCATGATAACTATAATGGCGCACCTAATGATGGGAGTGTCTGGGATGAAAACAATCAGCAGAAAGAATACTATGACCACATTGTTAATAATATCAAACAACTATTGACAGATGAACGTAATCATGTATTACGCGGCGGTTCGTACCTCAGTTATCCGCGCGATTGCCGGTCTGCGTCTCGTCTCAAGGACAGCACACGCGATTACAGCGGTGGTTTTCGTGTTGTGTGTGTTCTCCCCAGGACTGAATGAAGTCAGAAGTCAGAAGTTTGAAGTCAGAAGTATTTTTTTAGATAGTTCCAAGTGAGGTAAAATTGACTGAAGTGTTATTAGTTTAGCTATGAACAATCAACAAATTTCTATCAACAATTAATTAATCATTGAAAATACCGAGTAATTAATGATGAAAACAATTCAGTTAAACGAGCTAAAAAAGGACGTTTTATTAAATCAAAAAGAACCAATTGCCATAGAATATAATAACAAGATTGTTGGCTATTATAATCCTGTTATTAATTTCCAGGAAGCAAAAAAAGCAAAGGAAGAACTTGATAATATTATGGAAAAAGTATTAGAAAAAACAGGTTTAACTGAAGAAGAATATGTGTCAATGTTTATGAACACTGAAGAATCATGCGTTTTTTAAATATCCCTTGATTTAATAATTAAAATTTCACTAATCTATAGGGGATGTAACAGGAGTTCCATTGAGAGTAATTGAGGGGTTTTGGTCACAAAGGCCAAACTTTGCTTGCCAACGTGAAGGAAAATTTGGGTCAATAAATGTAATCTCAAATCTACCCCAATGATAAGTAGGTTTACCATCAATTCCTTCTCGAAAAGTATCACAACGACGAGAAGAAGTAGATTGTGTCCAATAACCATTATAAGAGCCTCGATCCTTAAATTGACCCCCTAAACCGTCTATGAAAATATGTCCTCGTCCATCTCCATAACTCCAAACGGCCGTTTTGTTTCTATCTTCAAGATAAATTACGTTATATTCTTCTGTTGACCATACTTCATCCCCATAGGCATTTTTAGGCATAGATAGAATATTTAAGAATACGAGTAACAGTAAAAAATAATTATGTTTCATGTGTTTTTTATTTTCATTAATTAATCTCAGTAATGCCTTTTCTGATTCAATCTTATAAAAAGCATTTAATAAATATTATAGAAAAATGAGCATCTAATTTTTTATTTACTGCCAAACTTTGCCTTAGCTTGTTCATAAATTTCTACGGTAATTTCATTATGTCCTGCTTTTGTTGCCCATTTTTCGATCTTCTTACGGGCTGCGGGGCGTACAAAAAAAGGAATTTCTTTAAGTCTTGTTTCAGCTTCAGTAGTCCAGTTCATCAAAGGTTTATCTTAATTTAACTCTTTCACTATAACCTAAAAAGCAATAAAAAACCTCGTCAAACGACGAGGTAAATAACAAGAGCAAACGGTCAAAACTTTTAATAATGGATAGTTAATAATGGATAGTTAATAATGGATAATGGATAATTATAGAGTGTTAATTATGTGTGAAGAATTAACGTCCTAATTTTTGAGAGTAAGAAACCAAACCAGCACTAACAACTTGTCCGTAGTTATTGAGACGTTCTTGTTGTCCGTTACGAGTGGGGGCAAAAAATGTATCGGTTAAACCCATTGAAGCGAACATCACGGTAGCAGCGAGAATGATGTAGTTGCGGACGATGGTGGTGTTGTTGGTGGTGGTGAACATTTGTGTGACCTCTCTTTTCTCTTGTTACCCTTATCTTATGAGGTCATCAGGGGTGATGTCAGTCCCAAAAACAAGGTAGATTCAGGGTTATCGCAATTCCATGTTCTCCCTATAAGTGGAATAAAGTGGAAAATGGTGTTTAACCTGAGTTCGGAGTTCGGAGTTCGGAGTTCAGAAACAGAAATAATGCACACCACCACCATGAGAAGTCATACCAAATCCGGTTTAGATACCCCCCTCATTCGTGACAACTTAAGAAAATTAAGCAGATGTCAAGAGAACTCAAAGAGTGATTGGGGACGTATGGGAAAGGAAAGACTAACTTTGTCCTAAAATAAGAAGGGATAAACCATAATTAGCTTTCA
>JBFRWO010000143.1:0-12949 GCA_051439625.1 Crocosphaera sp.
TATTCCTCCAGTTCGTCGAGATTTAATTAAGCGACATTTATATTTAGTTCCTAACTCTATTGTGGTTTCTCGAGGTTGTCCTCATCATTGTGATTTTTGCTATAAAGATGCTTTTTATCGTTCTGGAAAATCTTTTTATACCCAGAAAATTGATGATGCTTTAGGAGAAATTGATCGTTTACCTGGGAAACATTTATATTTTTTAGATGATCATTTATTCGGTAATGAAGCTTTCGCCTCAGCCTTATTTGAAGGAATGAAAGGAATGGGAAGAGTTTGGCAAGCTGCTGCTACAGTAGAATCAATTTTAAAACCAGGATTATTAGAAAAAGCCGTAGAATCTGGTTTAAGAAGTTTATTTGTTGGCTTTGAAACATTGGACTTTAATAATCTCAAAGAACAACATAAATATCATAATTTAAACCGAGATTATTCTTTAGCTATTAAACGACTTCATGACCATAATGTTATGGTTAATTCTAGTTTTGTTTTTGGCATGGATAACGATGATGAAACTGTCTTTAAACGTACAGTAAATTGGGCAATTGCTCAAGGGTTAGAAACAGCAACTTTTCATATTTTAACCCCCTATCCAGGCACACCCCTTTATAATAGAATGGTGGCAGAAAATCGCATTATTACTGATAATTGGGACTTGTATGATACTCGTCATGTTGTGTATCAACCTGCAAAAATCAGCCCTGAAGCGTTAGAATCTGGTTATTGGCAAGCTTATCAAGATTTTTATCGTTGGGGGTCTATTTTTCAAGGGGCCTGGGTTAAATCTGACTGGAATAGTCGTTTACGTCATTTGTTTTATGCCGGTGCATGGAAAAAATGTGAACCGATATGGGATGTTTTAATTCGTTTGAAACAAGTTAATCATTTAATCCCTGTTTTAGAACAAGTTTTGATGGGTTTTACTTCTGATAAAAGTTTACCTGAAAATGAAATAATACCAAAGTTTGATCAAGTATAGTAGGACAAAAATTAGTTCTTAAACTCCGTTTCTAACCGTGAATTTATCATTATAAGAGGAGAATATTTTTATGTAGAGAAATTTTATACAACGTCTCTACATAATTGAATAACTTATTTTTAATTAGCTAATTCCATCTTTCAAAACTAATTTAAGTTCTTTAGAAATGGGTAATTTATTAATTTCTTGAATTAAATTCTTTTCCCCTTTTGATGCTCTTTCTTTATAAATTCCTAAAAGAAGAGATTCTAGTCCATATTTAGTTAAAGCATCAGATGCTAGTCCAATAATTCCTAGTAATACTACTCCTCCAATCATTCCTCCTGGTCCTAACATTGCTAATGCTGTTGTGATTGCAGCAGCCCCGGCTAAACCCGTCGTAGCCATTGTAATTAATAGAATAACAGCAGGTAAGCCAACTCCAGACAATTTACGGACTACTTCGTCCATGATATTTTAACTCCTTGACATAAATTAATTCTATAGACAGAGTTCCCAAATTTTTTGCCTAAGTAACAATATAATAGTAGAAAAATAATTCTAATTACGTTATGGTAATAATTGAGATATAAATAAATCTTTTTATCAATGATTAGAGTTTATGCAGATACATCAGTTTTTGGTGGTGTTTTTGATGATGAATTTAAAGATGAAACCATCGCTTTTTTTAATTTAGTTAAGCAAGGTAAATTTCAACTGGTGATATCCTCAGTTGTTTCTAGAGAAATTCAACCGGCACCTGAAAATGTGAAACAGTTTTTTAAGGAAATGATAACCTATGCAGAATTGGTTGAAATCACTTCATCTGCACTACAATTAAGACAGGCTTATATTGATGGTAGTGTCGTAACCAAGAAATCAATGTTAGATGCTCTTCACGTTGCGTTAGCAAGTGTTTCTCGATGCTCAATGATTGTTAGTTGGAATTTTAAACATATTGTCCATTTTCAAAAAATTCCTCTATATCGTGCCATAAATTCTGTTAAAGGATATACACAAATCGATATCTATTCCCCTTTAGAGGTAATTAATTATGAAGGTTAAACAATTTGATTGTATCGAAATGAAATGTTTAGGTAGTCAAAGGATTTATGAAAAAATCAAAAATATGGATATTAAAGAAGAATTAAGTTATTGGCAAGAAGCGTCAGAAGAATTAGTAAAAATTAAAAATGAAAAATTGAGCAATATCAAATAAATAATTAGGTTGGGTTAAAGCAACTAAACCCAACACTAAACTTATAGAGGAAAAACTAACTAAAATGTCCTCCCATTCCATCCCCACATACTACCTTTAGCATCGGCAAATTCGATGTAAATGCGATTTTTAGCAACACCTAATTTATCTTCAATCACTTTACAAAAATCCTCGCTCATAGCTTTAGTTTGTGAGGGACTCATGTTACCAATACTTTTAATTTCTAGGTAACAAACAGGGTCAAAAGTTCCTGCAAAAGTCATCTTAACATCTGTATCAAAGGAAGTCATAACATAAGATTCAGGTTTACCTAAATGTCCTGCTAATTTACCAGATAAAGTTGTAAGCAAAGATTCAATCACCTTTGATTCTGGTTGAGAAACCGATGTTTTTACTTGAATTAAGGGCATGATTTAGTTCTATTTTGAGTGATTAATAAAGTCTATTATTGCAATAGTAAAATCTCTGTTTGTAGAGACTTATCCCCCATATTGCCACCCGGTACTTTCTAGGTTTAAAGCTTTACCTTCTCTGTGAATTCCTGCACCAATAACTTCACCAACATAAACGGTATGATCTCCTTTTTCCACTGCTCCTACAACTTGACATTCTACATATCCTAAAGAATCTTTTATGATAGGACATCCTGTTTCTTCCCCTTCATAAAATTCCACATCTTCAAATTTATTACCCACACGACTTTGAGGTTTAAAAAATTTAGCTGCTAAATCTTTTTGTCCATCTTCTAAGAAACTTAGGGAGAAAACACCACTTTTTTTGAGCATTTCGTGGGAACCAGAATCTTTTTTAACACAGTTAATAACTAAAGGGGGTTTAAAAGAACCTTGCATTACCCAACTAGCAGTAAAACCATTAAGGTTATCTCCATCTTTGACTCCACAAATATAAAGTCCGTGGGGAATTTTTAGCAGCATTGTTTTTTTTGCTTTTTCGTCTAACAAAGTAATGTTCCTCCTGAGTTTATTAGGATTATTTATGGTTATACCTTTGACTTTCAGAGAAGAAGTTCATAAGGCTTTCTCTTATAATATCAAAAAATGAATCCAATTTGATCGATGCTCATAAATTAAGCTAACACGCATTGAAAAAACATATTCTCAAATTAATTGCATAATCTTAAAAACCTTATCAATTAAAAAATTAAATTGTCGATTCTAACTGAGCAAATAAGTCTGCTAAAATAGTATTTGATAATAGAAAGCCATCGGGATCACTGAGCATAACTCTCTTAATATTTTGCCAATCATCATCAGTAATATTGCTAATAAACTCATCATTTACATTTTTAAAATAAACTAAGTTTTTTTGATAATATGTTAAAAGAATTTTGTAAATTAATTTAACTATTTCTTCTCCAAAACATATAGATATTGTTGATAAATCAACCCCTTTTTTCAACCGTAATCCTAACATTAGCGTTTCCAATAATATATCAATCTTTTCTAAATAATCACAAGATAAAGAATAATCTGATTGTTTTAAGTCTTCTATCCATTGATAATAATCTTTACGAGTTCTTGGTCTAGTAAATCTTTGGTTATTGGTATAACTAGCTGCGCCCATTCCTAAACCATAATAAGGCTTATTTTCCCAGTAAACAAGATTATGATGACATTGATAACCTTGTTTAGCATAATTAGAAATTTCGTAATGTTCATACCCTGCTTCGCTTAATAATTTTTGTGCCATCTTATACATAATCATAGTATTATTATCATCTGGTAAAGGAAATTTTCCTGGTTTATATTGTTTACCAAAAGCAGTTACTGGTTCTAGGACTAAATCATAACAAGAAATATGATTAGGCTCTATTTTAATCGCTGTTTCTAAAGAAGATTGCCAATCTTCTAAACTTTGATAAGGCAGACCAGAAATTAAGTCCAGGCTAAAATTTTTAATATTATTTTGATGAATAAAATTAATAGACTTTTCAATATCTTGGTAACGATGAAAACGACCAGATTTTTCCAGTAATTTATCATTAAAAGATTGAATACCTAAACTAAAACGATTGACCCCTAAATTTTTATAGTCAGATAATTGTTGTAAACTAAACGTTCCAGGGTCCATTTCTAGAGATATTTCTGCATCAGCACAAATGCAAAAATGTTGCTCTAATGTTGCTAAAATTTTATCCAAATAACGGGGAGGTAATAGAGAAGGAGTACCACCGCCAAAAAAAACGGTTTTTAACGGTAAATTATAACTAGGAGTAATCTTAATTTCTTCACATAAAAAATCAACATACTCGGCAATTGAACCCGATGTATTAGTATTAGTTGTATCTCCTAAAATAGAGATAGGAAAATCACAATAATAACAACGACGACGACAAAAGGGAATATGAATATAAGCTGAAACAGGAATGATAACGTCCATAAATTCTTAAAAGTTCTTAAAAGTTGTCAAATTTTTAGCAAGATGGTTAGCAAGGTATTAAGAATCAATAATAATTAGTTAGATAAGAAGGATATAATAGATAAAATCATCTCAATCGAGTAGAAAAATATCATCATTTTTTCTTCTCAACTAGCAAAATTATAGGTTAAAATCAAAACTATGATTGATGCCATTATTATTCTCATATTTATCATAGCAGCCGCCGGCGTAGGCTTCGATAGCGTTGATTTGCTTCCGATGGAGGTTCAACGACAGATATCCAATATTGACGCTTTAAGGTGGTTAGCAGCAGGGTTTACCTCCATTTTAGGGTTAGCCCTGGGTTTAGTTGCTCAAACCAGTTATCGGCGTTTAGAAACCCGTATCAGTAGCACCCCCATTGAAGTTATTTTGACACGGGCAGTGGGGTTGGTGATTGGTTTGTTGATTGCAAATCTCATGTTAGCCCCTATTTTTTTGCTGCCTATTCCCAAAGAATTGGCTTTTATTAAGCCCATGACCGCTATATTGGGTAGTGTCATGTTTTCTTTCATGGGAGTCAGTTTAGCCGATATTCATGGCCGCACTTTTTTACGATTAATCAACCCTAATAGTATCGAAACTTTGTTAGTTGCTGAGGGAACTTTACAAGCAGCTTCCCCTAAAGTTGTTGATACTAGCTGTATCATTGATGGTCGTATTGAACAACTGCTGCACACTGGGTTTATCGAAGGACAAATTTTGATTCCCCAGTTTGTGCTACAAGAGTTACAACAGTTGGCTGATGGTAGCAACGATCAAAAAAGAGTGAGGGGAAGACGAGGGTTAGATATCTTAAATAGAATGCAGGAATCTTTCCCCAAACGCATTGTGATTCATTCTGCTGACTATGAAGATATTGCTACAGTTGATGCTAAATTAGTTCATTTAGCTCAAGAAATCAATGCAACTCTTTTAACCAATGATTACAACTTAAGTAAAGTCGCTAATCTACAAAAAGTAACAATTCTCAATGTTAATGATATTGCCCAAGCTATTCGTCCCATTTATTTACCTGGAGATACCATAGATTTAAAAATTCTCAAACTAGGGAAAGAACCCACTCAAGGGGTAGGTTATCTCGAAGATGGCACAATGGTGGTAGTTGAAGAAGGGAAAGAATACATTGGGGAAGAGTTAGCAGTTGTTGTAACTTCTGCCTTACAAACTTCTGCCGGTCGCATGATTTTTGCCAAACCCCAATCAGTGATTGCATCTTCTTGAACGAAAAGTTAGGAAACTTCTTGACGGGGCCACCATCGCTTAACGAAGTCAGAAGTTCCTCACTGGGTTCCGGCACTATCCTACAGAAGTTGTTTTTGAAACAGAGATTTATGCTCCGTTTCAAAAACTATGCGCCTTAAAATGCAGGGTTTTTGAGCAAACTATTTTCGATAAATATTGTTACCTGTTCCCTCTCTAAACTAAAAATAAAAATAAGAAAAATACTTATTCAACTTGAGAACTAATGACAGCAATAATAACACCAATTAAGATAATAACTGCTCCTATTAATACTAACATTGAAGGAATTTCCTGAAAGAGAATAAAGCCCAAAAAACTGGCACCAATGGGTTCAAATAGAATCCCTAAAGTAACTAAAGTCGGAGATAACCAACGCACTGACCAATTAATGCTAGTATGACCTATTAATTGGGAAAAAATAGCCATTAAAAGTACATAAAAATAAACAGAATTAGTATAATTAGTGTAACCATCACCAAAGATAAAAGGTAAGGGAAAAAGCAGCACAGCAGCCGTTGTATAAACAATGACACTGTAACTACTAATTTTTAATCCTTCTTGTTGTGATATCTTGCCAAAAATTAAATAGAAACTAACAAAAAAAGCTCCCATCAAAGCTAAAATATTACCTAACATGGGTTGACTATACAAATTATTAGTATCACTACCACCTAAAGCTATAAAAACTCCACCCAATAAAGCAATAATAATTCCTAAAATTGTTACTTTTTTCAGCTTTTCTTTAAACAAAAACCAAGATAAAAGAGCAACCCAAATCGGATTTGTGGTAACTAAAGTTGTGGAAGCAGCAATAGAAGTAAAGGATAAAGAAGTAATCCAACAAACAAAATGTAATGCTAAAGAAAAACCCGAACCAATAGCATAATAATAGGCCTTAATTGTTACTTTATTTTTAACAACATTTCGCCAAGCAGGAAGCAAAACTAAAGAAGCAATAATTAAACGAGAAGCTGCTAAAAAAAGACTAAACTCTAATCCTACTTTTCCCGAAGCTTGCAAAGCAAGACGGATAAAAATTGCTGTTGAAGAAACCGATAAAATACCGATAGTTAAAATAATAATAACTTGCCATATTTGAGGCGATCGCATTGATGATAAACACCTATTTTTCAAAAAGTTGATATTTTGTAACATTTAGATGCATTACACTAGATAAAAATGTTATAATATACAGAATAAATAAGTTTTTATCCTAATTAAACGCCACTTAAACGCCACAAAAACTATTTAGGAAAAGACGTAGTATACGAGGAAAATACAATGAATAGTCGTTTTCATAATCGTACACAAGCCGGACAACAATTAGCAGAAAAATTACAACCCTATGAAAACAAAGATAATACTTTGGTATTAGCCTTACCCAGAGGTGGGGTTCCCGTTGCTTATGGTATTGCTAAAAAATTGCATCTTCCCCTAGATATTTGTTTAGTGAGAAAATTAGGAATTCCTGAGCATCCAGAACTAGCAATGGGGGCGATCGCATTAGGAGGGGTAAAAATTCTTAATATAGATGTCATTGAATGGCGGAAAATATCACCTCAAATTATAGAAGAAGTTACCCAAAAAGAACAACTGGAATTACAGCGTCGAGAAAAAGTTTATCGCGGAGAGCAACCCTTTCCCAAAATTTATAATCAGACAGTTATTTTAGTAGATGATGGTATTGCTACGGGAGCAACTATTAAAGCAGCGATCGCTATTATTAAAAAACAACAGGCCAAACATATTATTGTTGCTGTTCCTGTTGCACCTCCTTCCATTTGTCAAGAATTAAGTCATGAAGTCGATCAATTAATCTGTTTGAAAACCCCAGAAAATCTCCATTCTATTAGTCTTTGGTACGATGACTTTTCCCAAATCACCGATGAAGAAGTTTGTAGTTTATTGTTTCTTTCAAATCAATATTGTTTGATTTGAAATCCAACTTTGAATAACAGAGTTTGAATAAAATTACCTAAAAAGGAAATCGTAAACCAACCCCAACCGCCGTACGATTTTGATTGCGGACTCTTAGTTGTTGCCAAGAAGAGAAACCAACACGATTAGTGATATACAAATCTAGATGAGGATAGCCCAGTTGATTATCTGTAGAATAACCTAACAACTTGCCCGGATTCCAACGGACTGCAAAAGTCCAAGGAATAGAATCACGACGAAAAGCCCCACGAAACCCATTACCATTTTCCGTAAGATTAGCCCCCACTTCTCCCACTAAACTCCAATCCCCAATAACAGGGACTGATGTACCGACATTAAAACCTGCCAACTCAATATCATTGTCACTTCTTTGCACATAACCAATAGTTGGAGTAAACCATAAAGCTAAACCTTGTTTAAATTGATAGTGTAAAGGAATAGAAACCGTAGCGATTAATAATTTTCCTGTTTCTAGACTATCCTCATCTGCTATCCAAGGGACACTTTTGGGTAAACCTCGGTCAAAAAACTCGTTACTATTATCGGTGAAGAAATTGATAAAAGGTTCATTGGTCATACCCACAGTGATACCTAAACTGCCTGTTACCGGATCACCTTGGTCTTGATTTAATAATCTCAGTTTTGCACTCAATCCCTGTTCTGATTCATCTACTCGACCCCTAATATAATCGAGAAAAATCCCTAATTCTAGGTCTTTAAACAGACCATAACGAAAAGCAGAAAGAAATCCTTGACTACCTCCTTTCAGATCCAGAACAAAACGATTCATAGGAACAGTTCCCCCATCAAAAAAGTTCAGTCCATCCTCAGTTACAGGAGAATCAATACCAAAATCTCCCGAAAAACTATCAGGATAACGAAGATTTCCCTCAAACCAATTAGGCATGAAAGTAACTTTAGTCCCAAAAGCCATTAATTCCCGATCTGCCGTTAATGATAGGGGTCCGACAGAACCCAGAGCGTTGGAACCAAAGACATCTACGGAAAGACGAGGGTTAACCTTGTAACGTAGCCCTCCATTGTAAGCGATCGTTTTAGCTGTTCTTCCTGAGTCACGATTAATACTATTGTTGCCGGTGGCAGGAACAAAGGCATCCCCCCAAATTGTTAATCTGGGATTGATACTATAGGAAACACCTCCTGCTAAGCCAAAGGTAGTACCAAACGAACCTGGATTTTCAATAGGCGCACGATGTAAATGCACCGCATTACCTTGATTAAAAAACGCTACAGTGGGGGATAAAGTCAATTCCCAATTATCTAAAATAGCCGTAAATGGGAATTGTAGAGCCGGTGTTACTTTACCTCCTTCTCCTTCAATACTTTCACCTGCTCGAGAAAATCGAAAACCTCTTTCTCCAGCCGAGATTGAGAAAACACCGCTCCAAGAAAGGGTTTTATCATAATATTGCCAGAGTCTTTGCTTGACTTCCAGGGCAAAATCTGTGTTGGCCTGAGATTTTCTACTAGCTTGAAACGGACCTTGACGACCTGGCCCACCACTATCTACAATTTGTGCTTCAAAGCTCAATTCTAACTCATCCGTAATCCCCCAACTGAAACCTAGATTGGGATAAGCTGCCGTTTCTTCACCAACTCCCGAACCCGACTCAGAAAAGAAACGATTAGTAAAATTAATGATTACATCTCCTGTACTTAAGTGTTTAGCTGTCGGTTGTCCTAAAAACATATTCATGGCCGGAACATTTGTGGAAACCTCAGTTTCCGGGGATTTCTCTTCAGATACTTCTTCTACATCAGTTGTGTTAGATAGCTCAGTTTCTGGGGGTTTATCTTCAGATACTTCTTCTATATCAGTTGTGTTAGATAGCTCAGTTTCTGGGGGTTTATCTTCAGATACTTCTTCTATATCAGTTGTGCTAGAAAGCTCAGTTTCTGGGGGTTTATCTTCAGATACTTCTTCTACATCAGTTTTGCTGACATTTCCTGTTGTGATGGACTGTTCATCATCAAGACAGCATGGGGTCAATATGTAAATCCTTTCTTCTCTGGAAAGTTTTTGGTCAAACCTAGTTTTGGGGGGACTTTTCGGGGAACTAATAGGAGCAAGGGGTGGTAAGAGATGGGGTAACATTAACCCTTGATCATCTTTGGTCTTTTGTGCGATCGCCATAGAGTCAAATGAGGCGAAAATCCCAATAATTGGAGCATAAAGAATTAATAACCTAATTAACATTACCCGTTCATCCTCAGGAACCATTTTCTTGACCAATATAGTCTTATACTATACTTAAGTCCTTATTATACTTATTTAAGTAACTTTGACACTCCACGCACTTTTAGGGCGTGGATTCTTAAGAGACAAAAATCCTTAAAGGGTTAGCCAAAAACCCCCTAGACACTCGCTCAAAACTGAGTCTGTGCTTACTTTTAACTAAAATATTAGCACTTCCATCGGATGAGGCGGAATTTACGAACGCATCTCAGACCGACCAAGAGAGGACGGGGTTTAGGACCTAATTTTTCGATGACTGTTTCTTTGGGGAAAAAGCCGCTCATTACCCTCTGTGTTAAAATTACGAAATCATAACTTATTTTCCCTAACTATTTAATTATCTCAAAATAAAAATTAGAGGTACACTATCAAAAATGAGTATAAGAAATACCATAAACTCTTTAAAAGCAAATGGGAATCAGCCAGAGCCAAATCAAAATATTATTTCTTATGTAGCCAAAGAGGATGATCAAGAAATTTCTTTATCTTGGACACAAATGAAGTGTTGGTTCCGCCGTCGAGTTTGGTTAGTAGGAAGCGTTTTTTTAACTGTGAGTGGTAGTGCGATCGCTTATGCTTGGACTCAACCTCCTGTTTATGAAGAATCGTTTAAATTATTGATAGAAGTACCCTCGGAAACGCCAGCAATACCTGGACTAAATTCTGCAATAGCCAATCTTGGGGGACTTTCTGCACCAGATGAAAGCTATGTTTTAACCCAAATACAAGTCCTTTATGGCTATAAACTTATTGCTGGTGTCTTAGAAAGAATTCAAGAAAAGTATCCTCCAGAAACAGAAGAAGATATTATAAAATATGAAGATTTTGTAGAAGATTATTTAAGAATTAATAACCCCAAAGACACTAATATTATTCAAATTAGTTATAAAGATGAAGATCCAGAAAAAGTCAAGTTTGTTCTCAATGAATTAGCGGAAACTTATCTAGAACATTCTCAACAAGCTCCTCAAAATAAACAGACTCAAGGGTTAAAATTTGTTGAACAGCAATTACCAGAATTACAAGGTAGAGTATCTCAACTCGAAGGAGAATTGAAAAGATTTCGTCAAAGGCACAACATTGTTGACCCTGAATCTCAAAGTCGTCTGCTGACGAGCAATTTAACCAAACTCCTTGAAAAACAACAAGAGAATCAGGCCCAACTTTATCAAGCACAAATTCGCTACGGTAATTTGCAGCAACAATTAGGGATGGAAAAAGAACAAGCCCGTGTATTAGCTGCTTTGAGTGAATCTCCTCGTTACATGAGTTTATTGGAGAAATTACGAGAAATAGATACAAAACTGGCCACAGAAACCACTCGTTTTACGGGAGATAATCCCGCTATCAGAAAATTAAATCAAGAACGTCGTAATCTTCTACCTTTAATTGCAGAAGAAGCGAGGACAGTATTAGGTAATGTCCCTCAGGATCTATCCACTGATTTAACCAGTCTTGCCTCTCCTAACACCATTCGCCTAGAAATTTTGGGTGAATTACTCAAAACCGAAACCATGATTCGAGAGCAACAAGTTAGACAAAGGGAGTTGATGAATACAGAAATGACAATGCGTGGGCAGATAGATAACTTAGCCGAGATTATTCGTGAATATGTTGATTTAAGCAGAAAATTAGAAATTGCTAATACCAATTTGACCCGCTACTTAGCCACCCAACAAGAACTTGAGCTAGAAGTAGCTAAAACTATCAATCCTTGGAGTCTAGTATCGGAAATTAGAACCCCAGAAGAACCCATTTCTAGTCCCTTAAGAATGTCGATTCTGGGTGTGTTTGCTGGTTTAATGTTAGGGGTTGGTGCCGGACTCTTAGCAGATAAAATCATTGATAGTTTTCATTCTGCTGATGAGCTTAGAGAAGAAACAAGATTACCTTTATTGGGAACCATTCCTGCACTCAAATACGATCCGCGCAGTACAGAGAGAATGTTGTTGCAGAATGATCCCAATTATTCTATGTTTTTGGAAGCATTTTACTTTCTGCACACCAATATTTTTGTGACTAATGCTAATAAAAATTTCAAATCTCTAACAGTTAGTTCTGCTATACCAGGAGAGGGAAAGTCAGCAACTGCTGCTTATTTAGCGGAAACAGCAGCAAAAATTGGGCAAAAAGTATTATTAGTAGATGGGGATCTTCGCAGACCTCAAGTACAAAATCATCAAAATTTTAGGGTTTCTAGTGAATATAGTTTAGAGGATATTTTGAATGGTCAGATTACTCCTGAGCAGGCAATAGAAGTTTCTCCTTTAGATGAAAACCTTCATATTATCGGGGGAAATCCTCAATCTAAGAATGCTCCCGCTTTATTGAGATCAGAAAAATTTGCTCAATTAATGGAGCAATGGAAAGAAAAGTTTGATTTAGTCATTGTTGATTGCCCTCCTTTAGTGGGGCTTCCCGATGCCAAACTGGTGAGCCAAAATACAGATGGTTTATTATTAGTAGTGCGCTTAGATAAAACTATGAAAGATATTGTCAAAGAGGCTCTAGGAGAAATAAAATTAGCGCAATTACCTTTGTTGGGTGTAGTTGCTAACGGGGCTAAACAATATACACTGAAAACTTATGGTTATTACAAACAATATCAGGAGTATTCTCACAAACCTTAAGCAATTAATTCGTTGATCACTATTTTTGATAAAAATTATGAAAAGGAAAAAAGGGATGATTTCGGCAATATCTCTGGTGTTGTTGCTGATGTTGTCTCCAAAATTACCAGCCCAAGTTACTCCTACCACCCCTACTTATACCTTACGTCCTGGCGATCGCCTCAAATTGGATGTCCTGGATGTACCAGAATATAGTAGTGAATATCAAGTGGGAATCGATGGTACGCTCAACTTACCTGTGATTGGTATCGTTGATGTTCAGG
>JBFRWO010000144.1:0-3497 GCA_051439625.1 Crocosphaera sp.
TCTAAGGTGAGTTCCGGGTTAATCCAAATAGGAGGACGACCACCATTATTACATAGACTAACTATTGATAGTTTACCTTCAAGTCGTTTTCCCCTATCTCCAAGTTGTTCCACCCGTTGCTCCATGAAAGCTTGTAGTTTACTTTTTAGCCATTGGACTGTTTGCTTATTTGTGTGGGCTAAATCACTGATTCGTTTAGCTTCAGATTCTTGGTATTCTATCAATGATTCTCGCCATTTAATGACTTTGATGTAAGCATCAATTTTACTTTCTAAACGGGGGATAAAGTTATTGAAAATTTCTTCAGCAACTTCTCTTTCTTCGGGGGTGTCGCTGTCTCCGTGTGCTATAATTAGCTCTAATTCCTCCTCTAATTGAGGGAGACTTTCAGTTATTTTGGTTTCCATTGATTAACTATCATAAGTTGACTCAATTATGGGCGCAAAGCGCATTTATTTTCTGAAAATTATTAATTTTTAAAATCATGAAAGGAGATGACATAAAGATGAAATTAATAAACTTTTTAGTGCGACTAACCATGTTATTATTTTTCTTGTTAATAACTTTGATGAAACCAGTCCAAGCAGAAGACATCAATGATGGGGCTAAAATTTTTTCAATTCATTGTGCCGGATGTCATCCCCAAGGAAAAAATATTATCAGACGGGGTAAAAATTTAAAGCTGAGAGCGTTAAAAAGAAATAAAGTTGATAGTTTAGATGCTATTATCAACTTAGTTAGTTATGGAAAAAATAATATGTCAGCTTATGAAGAGAAACTAACCAAGGAACAAATCGAATCGGTTTCAAAATATGTACTAGAACAAGCTCAAAATAATTGGCTTACCTAATATTTTTCCAAATAATTATTCAGACTCATAGCCATAACAATGTCCCCGATTAAAATTAATATTGATTTAGCAAAGAATGAACTAAAAAAGATTAAACTGATAGCCACTTATATTGATGGAACCTTAACCAAAAGAAGAGGGTTTATTAATAAAGGGATTAAGTTGGAAGGACTACAATGAGTGATTAATAGGGCAAAAGCCCCGTAATTGGGGCAAAGTATTGTATTAATTACCGTTGACTTCTAAATTCTAACAAATACCTTTCAGGAATTAATAATTAATAATGACTTCTTTTTTAACTTCCTTAACAGATTTTGTCAGAACTGGTAATTTTCTGCAAGAGTGATTGAACCTCTTTCGATTTATTTTCCAGAAGATTATTGCCATAAACTTCCTCAAAATCTTGAATAGCTTGCTGGTAGTCTTCATCTGACTCAAATTCCTCTTCAAAAAATTCTCCATCACGGTACCCATAAATAATCAGGTTAGAATTGACTTTTTTGAGAAATGGAGAAGGGGGAACTTTCTTAAGTATTCGAGAAGCTCCTATTAAATAGCCATAAAAATAACTCAAAAATTTATTCATTTCTTCTTGAGAAAATTCTAACTCAAAAGGGTCTCGATAGATATTAATATCGTAGTCATCAATTCCAGTTTCTACAATTCGATACCAAGTGAAAGAGAGAGTACCTCGATGATCAAAGACCTTAAGAATATAATAAAACTGACCATTTTCTTTATTTAACTCAACCAAAATAGGAAAAGCAAATGAGCCTTTCCACTCATCAAAGAAATTCATTGTTTGACCAAAAAGATGCTCTAATGTCACGAAAGCTTTAGGTAATGTTAGACGTTCAGGATCATCTCTTTCAGAAAGATATAAATTAAACAGAAATAGTAGATTCTCTGTGATAGGTAAACTACTTTCACGGAGCAAGTGATATTCAAATTCTTTCAAACCCCAGAGATTAAAGTTCGTTTCTTCCTGTTTTAAATTGAGATAATGACGACTTTCTGACATGGCATTTTTCTCCGTGATTTATTTATTTTTATTGTATACTGACTCAATCGGATAACTCCTCCACCACAAATTTTTCTAAGTGAATGATCGCCTTTAACGAAGCATTAGTTTTAGCGTCTTTTTTGGAAGATTCAATGGCTTCTGTTTCAATTAGAGGTTCATCTAACCATTCAATCTGACAACGACAAAGCCAGTCATTCCCTACCTGATGGTAATAATAATCAGGGCGTTTCATTTTCAGTCGCTGTAAAGTTTCATGTAAATAACCGACAGGAGATTGATAGGCTGCCGATGGCACAAGTTCCATGTCTATTTCTTCTGTTTCTAAATCAGACATAGACTCATCCGTTGTTTCCATAGGAACTATCTGTGTTTTTGAACTAATATCTTGCAAAGAGTCTTCATCAATAAACCTCAGTGGCACTAAACTCTGATCTAACACCCCTTCTATTAAGAAATAATTAGCCTGATGTTTTGCTGCTTGTTTGTTACTGGCAATCCCTGGAATAGCCGTGGTTTCCGCTTCTAACACAGACCAAAAAGCAAATTTTCCCGATGCGGTTGTCTTTTCTATGTATTCTACCGTTGTTTGGTTAGTTGTCGCGGCTATTTGAATGATTTTAGTTGCCTCTACCTGTTTCTCTTCTAGATAATCTAGTATCTGGTTTTTGAGTAATTCTTTATTTTCTAAATCGTTATATTCTCCAAAAATTAGATAGTATAAATCCACAGGTTTAATGTTACCTTCTTCGATTCTAGAGATTGCTTCCGGTACAATTTTGTCTAATTTGGATACCCTCAGACTATCTTTGATGATTTGGGAAAATTCTTTATCTGAAAGATTCTCAATCTTTCCTTTATCTCGTAAAATATTCACTGTTTCATTCAGTCGTTTCTCACGAAAATGTTCATCCCGTTGTTCTTTTACTTCAGTGCGTTTGTTATTAATATGCTTGGCGATTGCTTCTAGTTCATCGACGGTGTAGGGAGAATCTTGTCCGTCAATAAAAACCGCTTTCAAAATACGGTGATTAACGTAGTCAGCTACTCTGCGAATGGGGGAGGTAAAATGGGTGTAAGCAGGTAAAGCTAAAGCAAAGTGACCAATAACCGCAGGAGAATAGGTGGCAGGATTTAACCAACTTTGCAACTTCTGTCTCACCAATTCAGGTAAACCCAGTGTAGTCAAGGTTTCGATTAATTCTTTGCTTTTGGGGGCGATGGCAGAAGCAGTGTGATTACGGTAAAGGATGGGTAATCGATGCTTTTCCGCTAAACTGGCCACTGCTGTATTAGCCAAAATCATGAATTCCTGGATGATCTGCTGTGAATGATAAAGTGGGGTGGTGAGGATGCGCCCCTCTTCGTCTAAGTTAACCCCACCGACACTGCTTAAACCGATCGCACCCACATCTTGACGTTTCCAGGCTAACTTTTGCGCCCATAGTTCGCAGTAGCGTAACATCTGGAAAAATGGCGATGAGGGGTCATGAAGAGAGGCATCTGCTGAAGTGTAAGAAAATCGTTTGAGACTGGTTAAATGGGTTAGATGAAGGGAAGTCTCTTTGATATTAGCGTTATCATCCAAAGTGATGCGAATTGTCACCGTTAAACGTAATTTATCTT
>JBFRWO010000145.1:0-13879 GCA_051439625.1 Crocosphaera sp.
CAACCAAACGTAGAATGTTATTTTTATCTCGTAAATCAATTTTGTAAGGATATTCTTTGAGTTCATGATCAATCAATTCTTCCTTAGTTTCAAAATCCCATTGATGTAACAATACTTCTGAGGCTCTTTCATAAAGTTTAGGTCGATCTCTGGGTAATTCTTGAGTCCTATTAAGAATGGCCATCATGGTTAATAATAAAGGATTTCCTGCTAATTCTCGAATAGCTTTTGATTCTTTAATTGCCTTTTGTAACCGTTCTTGTTTTAATGTTTTGTCATCTCTATTTTGAAATGCTAAATGATGCCAACGTTGTATAAAATAATCAATTTGATTCTGATCTAAATCCTGTAACATAAAGTGTTCAAAATCAGCATTAATAAATTCTTCTGCTTTATATCCTAACCAACGAGAGGTTAAAATTATTTTAACTTCGGGATAATCAATACTAAAACGTTTAATATCTGTAACAATTTTCTCTCTCAGTTTAGGTTCAAAAACTTCATCTAATCCATCAAATAGAGCAATAGCTTGACCTTTTTTTAGTTGTGATTCTAAAGCAAGTTTATTGAGATGATAAAATAAATTACCTTGATGAAAAAAATCTAAGAAATTATCACATTTATTCTCGTCTTTATCTCTGGCATAAATTCGTAATTCTATTAAAAGAGGAATAGGAAAAGAAGCACGCTCACTAGGTTCTTTTTCAGCCCAATCTAAGGCTAAATATTGTAATAAACTTGATTTTCCAGCACCAGGATCACCTAAAAATACGATTTTTTGATGTTCAATTCCATTGACAATATCAAAAACAGAATATAGTTGCTCATTCAAATATTGTCTACGTTTTTCTTCTAATAATTGTAACTCTAACTCTGCTTGAGGAATTTCTCCTCTATCTAAAAGTTCTTGAAAAACCTCTTTAGGAAATTCGTATAATTGAGGAATAAACTGTTTACACCTTTTTACATTTTGTGGCACAAACATTCGCCATAGTTTTATTTGTTCATAAGTGGTTGTATCTAAACACTCTAATTTAAGATGACCATATTCACTCTTTAAACCTTCTGCATATTTATGTAAGTCATAATCTATTTTAATCCCGACTATTTCTTGAATATTATCACTATCTTTAATCTTAATTTCAACCAAGAAAATAGCTTTTAGTTTCTCAGAACTTTCAATAATTTCCCTTGTTTTTCTAAGATAGAATTTTCCTACTTTTTGCCAATTAAATTCAGATGGTAATTGAGGCAAATTGAGTCTTTGCCAAGACTTAGCTAGAGTAAAAGTATCAAGAATTTGACAATTAATATCAAAAGCATCCCCTAAAATGGGTTTAACAATTTCGTCTTTAATAAAAATTTTGAGTGGTTGTTTATAAATTTGCAACTGATCATCATCAATATTAGCGTTCTTTAACTGTTGCTGAAATATTTCTAAAAATTCCTTTAATGCTTTTCCATAAGCTTCTTTTTGGACATCTTTTTCAGGTAATTTTAATAGTTTACCTAAACTATTCTTAAAAAATTCTTTTCCGTAATCTTTTGCTCCCTCTGTTGCTAAATCTTGCATAACTGAACGAACAACAGAACCCGCAGCTTGAGTGACTCCCCAGACGATTAACCAGTCAATCATTACAACAAACTTAAGACAGTATATTACTATCTTAAGTTTAACAATTGTATTGTAAATTGCAAATTATAGGACTTAATATTATTAAATTCCTACATATTTCCTGAAACTAAAACTTGATTAACGGTTAAATCTAACTCAGAAAATAAACGAGATACTAATTTATCTGATGGATTATAAACTTTTTCCTCATATAAACCTTCTTCTAACAAGAAAATTGTAATTTTCTCTTTATTTGGATCAACAATCCAATATTCATCCACCCCTAAAGCAGCATATTCTGATCGTTTATAACGATAATCTCTTTTTATAGAATCAGGACTAACAACTTCTACAATTAATAAAGGAGGAATTTGAAAAATAGCTGATTGATCTAGCAATTCTGAAGCAGCATCTTTGGTGGTTACAAAAAGATCAGGTAAACGAGATTTTCTCCATCCAGTTCTCACCCCTGCTTCTCGAAAACAAATTAAAGGTAAAGCTTTTCTTTGGATTAATTGATCAAAAGCCATTTCTAAAAATTTAGCTAAGAGAAAATGTCTAACAGTGGTCGGATTCATTAATACTAACCTGCCATCAACTAATTCATAATGACTATCTGCTTCATCATTATATTGACAATAATGTTCAAAACTGTAGATTTTTTCTGATAATTGAATCATATTTATTCATTTTTTTGATATATTTCTCTTCCTTTAATTGTAGCTAATTCAGGGTAACCTGCTTCAATTAAAGCGCGATCGCGGATACGGCAAGAATCACATAATCCACAGGGTTCTTGTCCTCCCTGGTAACAAGACCAAGTTTCAGATATAGGAACCCCTAGTTTAATAGCATCTTTAACAATATCAACTTTTGTTTTCGTGATCAAGGGGGCAACTAATTGGGGTGATTTTCCTTCGATTCCTGCTTTTGAGGAGAGATTAGCGAGGTTTTGATAGGCTTGGAGATACTCCGGGCGACAATCGGGATAACCGGAATAATCTACGGCGTTAATGCCTAAATAGATGGCGGTTGCGCCTTTTGCTTCGGCTAAGGACAGGGCTAAGCCAATAAAGACAGTGTTTCTGCCGGGAACGTAGGTTGAGGGTATCTCGTTGGGGTCAACTCCCCCTTGGGGTAAGGATAAGGAACTATCGGTTAAAGATGAGCCTCCCCATTGAGCAATATTGACATCGATGATGTAATGTTGAGTCATATTGAGGGCTTCGGCGATGGTTTTAGCTGCCTCCAACTCCCTTTGATGTCGTTGTCCATATCGTAAGGAAAGGGCTATCACTTCATAGCCTTGGTCAACGGCGATTGCTGCTGATGTGGCAGAGTCCAACCCTCCTGATAATAAAACGACGGCAATGGGTTTATTAGTCATAATTTAGGATAGATAGGAGAAAAATTAAAAAAATATTTATCTTAGAACAATTGTAGATTGTCTGATCAGATTTTGCTATCCTAAAAAAGAAGAAGTCATGGGAAGCTAGAGAAAACATGAAAAGATTTTGGTTAATTTTAATGCTTAGTTTAATAATTCTGATCGGCACTATTAATCCTTTTCATTATTCTTCTAGTGTCATGGCTAAAGTTGATCAGGGAATGCTTATGAGTAAGGTTAATCTATTGTCGGCTGACGAATTACAAACCGCTTTAAATGAATTGGAAGGATGGACAATACAAGAAGGAAAATTACATCGTAAATTCCAATTTTTATCTTTTGTAGAAGCCTTTGGTTTTATGTCTAGTGTTGCCTTAGTTTCTGAATCTATGGGACATCATCCTGAGTGGTTTAATGTTTACAATCGTGTCACCATTGATTTAACAACCCACGATGCAGGTGGTATCACTATTAAGGACGTAGAGTTAGCGAAAAAAGCTAATGAACTTGCTAGAAAATAACCAATATTAATCTTTTAAACGACAAATCAAAAACAAATTAAAGCATTATCTAGAAATAAAATAAATTTATGAATACTCCTATCGTTGTTATCGACTCCCTGAAAAAAAGTTATGGTTCTATCGTTGCCCTGAAAAACATTTCTTTTACCATCGAAACTGGAGAAATATTCGGACTTTTAGGACCCAATGGTTCAGGGAAAACCACCACCATTCGCTGTTTATGCACTCTTGCAAAGCCCGATCAAGGTAAAATTGAAGTTAAAGGTGTTTCGGCCTTAAAAGACCCTAAAACCGTAAGAAATCGTTTGGGTTATGTTGCCCAAGAAGTAGCCATAGATAAAATGTTAACAGGGCGAGAATTATTAGAATTACAAGCAGCTTTGTATCATTTACCAAAGAAAGCAGCCAAAACAAGAATTGAACAATTATTAAACTTATTAGACTTAGAAGAATACAGCGATCGCAAAACAGGAACCTACTCCGGAGGTATTCGTAAACGTTTAGATTTGGCCGCCGGACTTTTGCATCAACCGGATCTGTTAGTATTAGATGAGCCAACTGTAGGATTAGATATTGAAAGTCGTTTCATTGTTTGGGACTTTCTTAAACAACTAAAAGCAGCAGGAACAACAGTTTTAATTACCAGTCATTATCTCGAAGAAATAGACGCTTTAGCCGATAATGTAGCAATTATTGAACAAGGAGAAGTGATTGCCCAAGGTAGTCCTTCTCAACTAAAAGAGCGTTTAGGAGGCGATCGCGTCACCCTCCGTACTCAAGAATTTTCTCCTTTTTCAGAGGCAGAAAAAGCTAAACAGGTGTTAGAAACCTTGGCTTTTGTAGAGGAAATTATAATTAATCCCTCTCAAGGAAATTCCCTTAATTTAATTGTTACAACTGGTAGTAATTCTTTGAGTAAAATTGAGCAAACCTTAACAGAAAATAACTTGCCAATATTCAGTTTAGCCCAGTCTCGTCCCAGTCTCGATGACGTTTATTTAGCAGCTACAGGAAAAACTTTAATGGATGCAGAATTAGCTGCCGCAGGAAGTCGGGATCTGAAAAAAGAAAAGAAACAAGAAATGAGTTAAACAGTTATAGCAGGAGATGGAGAGTGTGGGAGACGGGGAGACGGGGAGACGGGGAGACTGGGGAGTGTGGGGAGACTGGGAGAGGGTTTTACGGTTTGTTGACTAATTTTTCAATATGTCGTTTAACTTAAACAAAGATAAAAAGATCAACTATCATTGCGAGGAGGCAAAACTTTTACTGAAGCTTGGTTTAAGAATTAATTCTCCCTCCGAAGCAATCTTTAACACGACTAGAAAAATAAAGATTGCTTCGGGAGGATAATGAAGACAACTCGGGTTCTAGTATTAATTAACCTCCCTCGCAATGACAATCAATAAATAACAATTCACCCTTAAGTTGACACCAATGAATAATATTAAGCCCTAGATATGATTTATTTTCTTAAAGAAAATTTCCATATTCAAAACAGTGATAACCCATAAATGAAAGCCAAAAACAGGTTAAAGTAAAAAAGGCGGGGTGAAAATACGCAAAAAAAATTATGAACGCAACAAACGACATTATTATCATTGGCGGTGGTATTATCGGAATGGCGATCGCAGTGGATCTAAAACTGCGGGGCGCGTCTGTTACTGTTTGTAATCGTAACTTCCCTCAAACTGCTTCGGTGGCAGCAGCAGGAATGTTAGCCCCCAACGCCGAAGAATTACCCCCAGGCCCTTTATTAGATTTATGTTTAAAGTCCCGTTGGTTATACCCTGAATGGGTACGAAAGTTACAAGACCTGACCGGACTGGATCTCGGTTATAATCCTAGTGGTATTCTTGCCCCAGTCTATGATCTCCCTACGGTTGATGTTCGCAACCATAACCAGGGTCAATGGTTGGATAAAACAGCCATTAATCTCTACCAGACAGGTTTAGGGGACGACGTTGTAGGTGGTTGGTGGTATGCCGAAGATGGTCAAGTAGATAACCGTCAGGTGATGCAAGCTTTACGGCAAGCAGCACAACAACTGGGGGTAAATGTTAGAGACGGTGTAACCATTCAAACCCTACAGCAAAAACAGGGTCAAGTTAGCAGCATTTTAACCAATCAAGGAGAATTATCAGGCAATACCTACATTATCGCCAATGGTTCTTGGGCTAGTCAAATACTGCCCCTTCCTGTGCATCCCGTCAAAGGGCAAATGTTAGCGGTGAAGATGCCTCACACCCCCAATGAACCCTACCCCTTACAAAGGGTTCTTTATGGTCCCAGTACCTACCTAGTACCCCGTCAGAATGGACGTTTAATCATTGGTGCAACCTCTGAGGATGTGGGTTGGACTCCTCATAACACCCCCGAAGGAATGGAAACGTTAATCAAACGGGCAACTAGATTGTATCCTGATATCGCTAACTGGGAAATTGAGGAATTTTGGTGGGGTTATCGTCCAGGAACTCCCGATCAATTACCTATATTGGGTCACTATGGTTGCAATAATCTAATTTTAGCCACTGGTCATTATCGTAACGGTATTTTATTGGCACCGGTTACCGCTTCTCTCATTGCAGACTTAGTTATTAATCAACAAATAGATCCCTTACTCAATAATTTTAAAGGCGATCGCTTCCATACTCAACCTTCTCCTCCTCCGGCACCTATGAACTCTTTTAACGCTTATCCTGTTCCCAAAACTATTAATGGCCACAACGGTAACGGCAGTTTATCCTCCCCAGATGAATTGATTATTGCTGGACGCAAGTTTCATTCAAGGTTGATGACAGGAACTGGAAAATACCCCAGTATTCCCATTATGCAGGAAAGTGTGGCGGCCAGTGAATGCCAGATAGTGACGGTAGCGGTGAGACGAGTGCAAACTAAGGCACCAGGCCACGAAGGTTTGGCGGAAGCTTTGGATTGGGGTAAAATTTGGATGTTACCTAATACTGCTGGTTGTAAGACAGCAGAAGAGGCTATTCGGGTGGCTAGGTTAGGGCGAGAAATGGCTAGATTATTGGGACAAGAAGACAATAATTTTGTCAAGTTAGAGGTGATTCCTGATTCTAAATATCTATTACCTGACCCCATCGCAACTTTAGAAGCAGCAGAAATATTAGTTAAAGAAGGGTTTGCTGTGTTACCTTATATCAACGCTGATCCCATTTTAGCTAAACGCTTAGAGGAGGTTGGCTGCGCTACGGTGATGCCTTTGGGTTCTCCTATTGGTTCCGGTCAAGGTATTCGCACCCAGGCTAATATTGAGATTATTATCGAAGAGGCAAATATTCCTGTGGTGGTGGATGCTGGTATAGGAACCCCTAGCGAAGCTTCCCAAGCGATGGAAATGGGTGCAGATGCGGTTTTGATTAATAGTGCGATCGCCTTGGCTAAAAATCCTGTGTTGATGGCAAAGGCTATGGGAATGGCCACGGTTGCCGGTAGGTTAGCTTATTTGAGCGGAAGAATACCCGTTAAAGATTATGCGATCGCTAGTTCTCCTTTAACTGGAACTGTGGTCTGATACTAAATCCTGTTGTCAAACCCATCTTATCTTTTAGAAGAGGCAGGGGGCAGGGGGCAGGAGGCAGGAGGGTTTTCAAGTTGTAAGCTATGGAATTTAAAAGGGGGTATAGCAAGCGGATTTGGTGTGAAACCCCTAAAAGTTGTTTAGTTTTCTGTTGTCTTTTCTTTTTGGAATAATAATTGAATGGCTAATAATATTAAACCAAAGGCAACAAAGAAGAAAACAAACGTTCCCAATGAGGCCACACCAGTTACTAAAGTTCTCACTAATGAACCAATTCTTAACACTAAAGGATTAGAAGATGTTAAGGGTTTGCTGGCAAAAGTTTGGATAATTGAACCGGTTAGGTTGTAGAGTGCATAACCTAACGCCCCAGAAATGGCCGCCCCTGTTAAACAGTTACTAGGGGTTGGCTTTTTGGGGTCGGGTTTTTCTGAGGGATCACTCATAGAAAAAATTACAATATTCTACATCTAATTATAGCATACTAAAGCCTAAATTATCAACTAAAAATGCCCACTTATCGGCAATTTCTTCTATTAATTTGGTGGTGGGTTTTCCTGCACCGTGACCTGCTTTTGTTTCAATCCGAATTAAGACGGGTTGCTCTCCATTATGAACATTTTGTAAGGCGGCAGCGAATTTAAAACTATGTGCAGGAACGACTCGATCATCGTGATCTGCGGTAGTGATCATGGTTGCTGGATAGGCTGTATTTGCTGTTAAATTATGTAAGGGAGAATAGGCTAAAAGTGTTTTAAATTCTTCTTCGTTTTCGGAGCTTCCATATTCTGGACACCAAGCCCAACCGATTGTAAATTGATGAAAACGTAGCATATCTAAAACTCCAACTGCTGGCAATGCTGCGGCGTATAAATTAGGTTTTTGGGTGAGACAAGCACCGACTAATAAACCGCCATTACTACCGCCTCCAATGGCTAATTTTTGGGAAGAAGTATAGTGATTTTTGATTAACCATTCAGCAGCAGCAATGAAGTCATCAAAAACATTTTGTTTCTTATCTTTCATTCCTGCTTGATGCCATTCTTGTCCATATTCTCCTCCTCCTCTGAGGTTGGGAACGGCGTAAACTCCTCCCATTTCCATCCAAACTAGGTTACTAATGGAAAAATTAGGGGTCAAGGAAACATTGAAGCCACCATAAGCATAGAGATAAGTGGGGTTATTTCCATCGAGTTTTAGTCCTTTTTTATGAGTAATAAACATGGGGATTTTTGTTCCGTCTTTACTCTCATAGAATACTTGTTTTATTTCGTAATTATTAGGTTCAAAATCTACAGTAGGTTGACAAAATATTTCACTTTCTCCTGTTACCATATCATAGCGATAAATAGTCGTAGGGGTGGTGAAGCTGGTAAAGGAGTAAAAGGTTTCAGTGTCTTCTTTTTTGCCATTAAATCCCCCTGCTGAACCAATTCCAGGCAAGCTGACATCTCGGATAAACTTACCTTGTAAGTCATGAATTTTAATAGCGGATTTTGCATCTTGAAGATAATTACAAATAAATTGATTATTCAAGATACCAACTCCTTTTAAAGCTTGGTTATTTTCTGGAATTATTTCTTGCCATTTTTCTTGCTTTGAATTATCAATAGTAATAGCAATAATTTTGCCTTTGGGGGCGTTTAAATCAGTACGAAAATAAAATATTGAACCTTCGTTATCAATGAAGCTATAGTTGGCTTCAAACTCGTTAATTAGTTCAATTACTTGGCTATTTTCTTGGCTTAAATCTTTATAAAAAATGAGGTTTTTGGGATCGGTTCCTTGCCAAACACTAATAATTAAATATTGTCCATCTTCGGTAACGCTTCCACTGAAACCCCATTCTTTTTCATCGGGACGTTCATAGATTAATACATCTTCGTTTTGGGAAGTTCCTAACTTATGATAGTAGAGTTTTTGATAGTAGTTTGTGTCTTCTAGTTTGGTTTTTTCGTTGGGTTCATTGTAACGACTATAGAAGAAACCTTGATGATCTTTTGTCCAAGATGTTCCTGTAAACTTAGTCCATTTGAGATAATCTGATAAATCTTTTCCTGTTTCTATTTCTCTCACTTTCCATTCTACCCAATCTGATCCCGAGATGGATAAACCGTAGGCTAAATATTGGGCATTTTCTGAGATAGATAAACCGGATAAAGCAACAGTTCCATCTGTGGATAAGGTGTTAGGATCTAATAATATTGTGGGTTCATCTTCAAGATTTTTGAGAGTATATAAAACACTTTGATTTTGTAACCCATTATTCTTAAAATAGAAGTATCTATCTGCTTTTTTGAAGGGAATACCATACTTTTCATAATCCCATAGTTTTGTTAAACGTTGTTTGATTTTTTCTCTTGCTGAAATAGTAGATAAATAGTCAAAAGTAAGTTTATTTTGAGCAGAGATCCATGTTTTAGTTTCTTCTGAGTCGGGGTTTTCTAACCAACGATAGGGATCTTTTATTTCTACACCGTGATAAATATCAATAACGTCTTGTTGTGGGGTGGTAGGATAAGAAAAATTGGCTGACATTTTTAATTATTTTTGTAAGGATAAGGACTATTTATAATTTTATCATCCCGTAGGGGTTTAACACTGTTAAACCCATTAAATATTGTTCTATTTAGATTGAAATATTATAAGTGTATTATAACGTTATTGGGCTTAATATTATTAAGCCCCTACGAATACAATTTTAAGATTCACCACTATTAGAACTACTGAATAATGGCATAATTGGAAGAGCATTCCAATAAACTTTAAACGAACTAATTAAACCACTATCTAAGAATTCAAACAGTGTCATTCCTTCAAAAGATATGTTAACATCTTGATGAGTTATTCCTTGGAAATTCCAGGTAACGGCTGCTTGATTACCTTTTATAAAGATATTATCTTCTTTAATATCTATTACTTTAAAGTTCTTATTAATGGCATTAGTATAAAATTGAGAAAATACCTCTTTTCCTCCAGTAATGGGAGGTGTGCCGATAGGATCTTCAATGGTTGCATTTTCAGCAAATACATTAGCCCATTGGGTTGCACTTAGTGATCTTAAAGCAGCGTAATAATTAGCAATCAATTGCTCTATTTCTTGATTGTTAAGCATACAAATAATTCCAATTAAAACATCAAATTTAATCTTAACGGGCAGTATAACCCCCGTCAACTGGTAATGCTAAACCTGTGAGAAATTTTGCTTCATCACTAGCAAGAAAAACGGCTGCCGCAGCGACATCTTCAGGAGTTGGCATTCCTGGTAATGGGTTAAGATTATTGAAAGCTTCACGCATTTTTTCTGGATCATCGCTATTATTAATATGTTCTTCAACTAAAGGCGTATTAACAACAGTAGGACAAATAGCATTAACACGAATTCCCTGAGAAGCATATTCAATAGCAGCACATTTTGATAATTGAATTACACCTGCTTTTGCCGCAGAATAGGGAGCAATATCAGGAAAAGCTACCATTCCTGTAGTAGAACCCATATTTATGATAACACCTTTATTGCCTTTTTCTACCATAGCTGCTATTCCATATTTCATTCCAAAATAAACCCCATCTAAGTTAATTGACATCACCTTACGCCAATTTTCTAGGGAACTTTCGGCAGTGGGTGCTTGCTTTGAAGGAATTCCGGCATTATTGACAACAATATCAACTTTTCCGTAGTGATTAACTGCCTTTTTTACCATCGCTTCAACTTGAGTAGGATCACTAACATCAACTGCACAGAAAATGCTATTTTTGAGGCTATTAGCGACAATTTGACCTTTTTCTTCTTGTATGTCAGCGATCATTACTTTTGCACCTTCTGCACTCAAACCTTCAGCGATCGCTTTTCCTAATCCGGAGGCTGCCCCTGTAACAATTGCAATTCTATCGTATAATTTACCTGTTTGGCTCATTTTGCTTAGATTTCACTCCCAGAAATTTGATTCCATCAAGCTTAACATAAGTCTTAATCTCAAAACAGAAAATCTGAATCAGAAATCAAAAGTTAATGTTTTTTATTAACATTTAACTCCCCAAAAATCATATTTTAACTGCTAACTGATAACTGAAAAAACTGGTAACTGAATTAAATTACTCGTAACATTCTATCTTCTATTCCTTCCCAAGTTTTAGTAGAAACATTAACCGCAGCGTCTTTACATTGAAGCATTAAGCAGTTGATGTAAAAATATTTTCTTTCAATTTCGTCTAATTCTTGTCTTGTTAGATTAACTAATTCTGGAGTTAAGTAAAATGCTTCAGTCCAAACTTTATATAGATTTTTAACAAAATTAATACGAACTTCTCTAGACGCTTCATCATCAGGAATCTGCGTTTTTAATGCTTCTAGTTGACTGAGTAGTTGAGAGTAGTTAATCTCATTAAAAATTTTATATTTCTCTAACATATTAGCAAGTTCAATAAATTGATCAATGGTGTAGGCGTAGGCGTAGGCGTAGGGGTTGGCGTAGGCGTAGGAGTTGGCGTAGGCGATGGCGTTGGCGATGGCGTAGGCGTAGGCGATGGCGTAGGAGTTGGCGATGGCGTAGGCGTAGGCGTAGGAGTTGGCGTAGGCGTAGGCATTGGCGATGGCGTAGGCGTAGGCATTGGCGTTGGCGATCGCCCTTTTTGCCACAGGTTTCATATCTCCTTCTAATCCATTTGTCATCCTTTCTCCCCACTCTAATAAAGGCACTAATTTTTCTATTCCTAACGGTGTTTGTAAGAATTTTCTAGCTTCATTTTCCATAAATAATAATAACTGATCTGCCCCACCACGCATTAAACCGGCAACTAATATAAACACTTCTTTCCAACGAGTATCAGTCAGATGATTGGTAACTAATTCACCGATTAAATTATGATCAATAATATATTGTGCTGTGAGATATTCTTGTAAAGTAAGGTGAGAAAAAGAATAGATATATGTTGCCCTTTCTACTAAAATTCCTTGTTGTACTTCTATAGCATTTAAAACAGCTTTACCGTTTAAATTTTGGGGGGCATTGAGATTTCCTGATAAAAAGGTTTTAATCTGTTTAATAATATCTTTTTCATGGAAAAATAACTTATCTTCTTTGAAATTATTGTAAGCAATATCTGCTAATAAAATTTCTTCTAACTCCGTATGTAATCCTTCATAAATAGGATCTCGTTTTATTCTTTTTTCTGCTGCCCATTTTTCCAATAAAATATTTAAAGCTTTTTTATATAAGACACTACGATTATTGGGAAAGCTTTGACTTTCATCATAAGTTAAACAAAGAAAAGTTAATAATAAAGGAGTTTGGGCTAATTCTTTTGCACCTTTATATTCCTCTTTTTGTAATAATTTCCAACATTTTTCTGCTGTCTTTGTTTCTCTATCTAATTCTGTTTTAAACCAATTATTAATAAATTGCTCAATTTGCTGATCATTAAATTCAGCCATTAATACATCAGTAAAGCGACGAAACCAGTTATTATAAGCTGCTGTACGACAAGAAATAATAAAACGATTTTTATTATGTTTATCTACAAAGTCTTGAATCTTATTAATAACCCGATCCATATTTTTTGTAGGCACTTCATCTAAACCATCTAAGAGTATTAATAACTTACCATTATCTAGCAATTTTTCTACAGATTCTTCTGCTTCAGGAAACTTACAGATATCAAATTCATCGATAATCATATTTTTGATATTAATGTCTTCTTCTGCAAATTTTTTGAGTTCAATAAATACAGGAATACAAGAATGTTCATAACTCTCTTGCATCAAATTTTTACCTTTTAAAGCTTCTAAACCCATTTTTCGCAAAAAGGTTGATTTTCCTGCCCCTGGTTCTCCTATTACCATCAAATATTGTTGTTCATTAGCAACAGTTATTCCTGACTTCGTATCTCCTTTCTCACTGCGATATTTACGTTCATTACTGCTACGATAATTCTCTTCTAAACCAGAAAGATCAGCAAACCTAATTACTTGATCTTTAGGTAGAAAACGAACCATTGTATAGATATCATCTAAGTTAACAGGTTCCCTCATTCCTAATACTTTAAGAATACCATTACGGTTACTATAATTTTTAATGTACTCTTGTGCTGCGTTATAAATTAACTTTCTAGTATTTTCATTTAAACCTTTACCAAACCAAGATAAAACGTTACCACCTTGATCCCAAGCTGTCTTAATAACAACTCCTGTCATGGCTTTTGCAGCAGCATCAATTATAATGGATTCTAAACCTGTTAGCATCTGTAAATTATGTTTGAAAATTGAACAATATCTATCATTATAATAGCTCAAAACTTATTATCAGTTACCAGTTATCAGTTATCAGTTACCAGTTATCAGACAGTAGGGTGGGTAAATGGCTTAATTATATCAAGCAATTATAATTTGTTAAATATTTGCCCACATTTTAATATTAATGTAATCAAATAAAATATGAATTAAACTGTTATAATAAAATAACTAACAACAATGATTTTAATGCTTATGAATCCATTAAACAACAAAAAAACAACCTTATTTTTAACTGTTATCGGTTTAGTTATATTGTCTTCATCTACACAACCAACATTATCTCATAGTGGACATAATCATGATCGAACTCAACCAAAAAGCACAAAAATAGAAGAAGAAAAAATACAATCTTCTCCAACTACTGAAACTGAAAATACTCAAGAAATAGAGAAGAAAACTATTAATGTTACTTTACAAGAAAGCAATCAATTTAAGTTTATACCTCAAGCATCAGAAATAGTTTTTTTATTAATGGTTTCTAGTCCTATTATTCTCAAAACTATTAAACAAAAAATCTAAA
>JBFRWO010000146.1:0-5072 GCA_051439625.1 Crocosphaera sp.
ACGCATCTCCTTTTGATGAACAAGAAGTAAACCAAGAGGAATTTATAGCGATCGCCAGACCTTATGGGGGGAATAAATACGATTTACTGATTATACGACAAATCCCAGGAAAGCGACAGTGTTGGGCAGAAATAGAATTAAACTCGGTCACCACCATTGATCCTTTACTCCTCAACTTCAATTTTGCCGGTAGTTGTCAACGAAGTACAGATAGTAATGGTTATTCTCTGCGCATCGATGGACAAGACTTAGGACTGGAATATTTGTTAAGACTGGTTCAAGGAAACGGGGAATTAGTTTTAGTGGGAACCCATCGCAGCGATCCCAGTCAACCGAATATCGTTGTGGGAAGAACCGAAGGAGTCGCTTCAGGATTTTTGAAGATTAATCTTGATCCGGGTTGGAGATTCACCCGACGGGCTTATAATGGCACAATATTAAGCCATGTTTACTTAACAGGGGATAGTGCCTCTATTCTGGCTCAACCTGCCAATAATATCACTGATTCGTCTGCTATGGTATCTGAGTCTGCGCCCCCTGTGCAAGAGCAAACTTTCACAGCAGAAACTCAACGTCCCCCTGTTTCTTTCGGTAACAATTTTACTTCTAGACCATCTAATACCCAGTTACCGCCTCCTCCAACACCTTCGGTATCCAACAAACCCCAACCGTTACCCAGTTTTTCAGAACTTCCTCCTCTGCAACCTCCAAATACTAAAAGTGTTAGTGGTGTGGTTCCTGCTCCTTCTCCCAATGCTGTGCGATCGCCTTCTCGTCCCATGGGAACGTCTCAAAGTTATCGGGTTGTAGTTGCGGTTAATAGTCGTCAAGACCAGACTCGGGTGCGATCGCTGTTTCCTGAAGCGTTTTCTACCTCTTATAAAGGTCGATCTATGTTACAAGTGGGATTATTTAGTGATAAAGATAATGCTCAAAAAGCAGAACAAAGTCTAAGAAGTCTTGGTTTAAAACCCATTATTATTCAATAAAGAAACCATAGGGATTTTATATTATTTAGGGGCTTAATAATAGCCCCTACGGGTTTATTTTTTCTTTTCAGTTTGCTCAATCTTGGTGCAATATATCAGTATTACTTTTCATTATAATTTATTTAGTAATTCGCCTCACTTAAAATTCTAGTATTCCTAGTTTTTTAACATCAATTGATTGCACAATTTGTTACTGGCTGGTTCTCTGAATGGTTATCGTAGTGTTCCCTTTTCATGCTACAAAAACAACTGAAATATATTACATAAATATTTCAACAAAAGGCGTTAGAACCAGAAACGTTAAAACAACAAGCCAAAAGAAATCTCAATTTATAAATGGGAGTTCGGAGTTTCGATGGGGGGTTTTTAATACCATTTTCATCAACGATTTAAAAAGGCTAAACTACTGTCACTTCCAGATTTTACTCTTTTTTTACTAAAGATAAAAATATACTTCTCTTGTATTGCGATCTATCATTAATTAACATTTACTCTGCTCTTATCAAATCTCTTCTATGTTACAAGTGGGATGGTTTAGTCGTCAAGATAACACTAAAACAAAGAATAAATCCTCATAGGCAAGTAAAAACAAGAAAATCAACGAATAAGCTCAAAAAAAAATATTATTGACAAAATGGGGGGGGGTGATACCATATGTTGCATAATTTGCTTTAATAAGGAGTGATAACCACCGTGAATTTATTGATCAAAACCCCACCATTAGTGATCGCTTCGGGAACCGCTGTCGCCGTAGCTTTCATCTTTACTGCCAACCCAGAGGCAACGCAAGCAGCCATTATAAATACCTTTTCTGATCAGACTGCTTTTCTCGATGCGGCCGGAGAGTCCCTGATTATGGACGACTTTGAGGATATCCCAGCCTTTTCTGTATTTCCGACATTAGCGCGAACTGGAGTGACCTACAGTTCGTCTTTTACACCTGATCCTAATGCTTTAGGGGTATTCCCAGATGGTTTTGGTGGAGTTCCTGCAATTACGACAAATACACTATTTGCGCAATTTTTTGGGCAAACTCTCATTGCAGATTATTCAACTGATGTGGATGCTTTTGGGGCTGAGATTACTTCGTTTAATAATGCTTCTCCCGTTGATGTCTCAATCTCATTCGTTGGGGGTGGCACTCCTACAGTAATAACACTTGCCGCAACACCAAATCCGCAATTTTTCGGTTTCACCTCGGATATGGATGTTGCCTCAATTACTTTCATCCCTCAGTCGGGGTTTACCGTAGGTATTGATGATCTTGCCTATGGACAAGCGACTCAAGCAAGTGTCCCTGAACCCAATGCTGTTTTAGGATTAGGGCTACTGGGTTTGGGAGTGTTCTTCAAGAGTAAATTAAAGCAAAATAAAGACAGCCACAAAGCTTAATTGGGTCTGATTCGAGTAGACTGACATCCTGCCGATGTCAGTTGATATTTAACCCTGATTTAACTCAAAATCTACTCTTTCATACAAGTCTTGAAATAATTGAAGGATTAATTACATTAGTTTTTTCTGACTTATCTGAATTAAGACACAATAATATTAACCTACCTACAGTTATTGTAGGTAGGTCAAATTTTACCGCTTAAAGTTGTCTAAAACAACTTAGTATGCACGGTTGTTAGGCTTATGAACGATGAAACTCATGGTTTGACACTGTTTGATGTTGTCGAAACCAATTACACGAATATAAGCGTTAGGATACTCAGAACGACATTCCCGTACTTCAGCTAATACTTCTTGAGCAGAAGCAGCATTAAACAAAGGCAACTTCCACATGGTCCAGAAGTGGGTAGTGGGTTGGGGATCTTCTTCAAACTCAACCCCAGGAATCATGCCTTGATCCAAGACGTTTTGAACTTGGAGAAGAATTTGTTGATCGGTTAAAGGGGGTAAATAAGAAAGGGTTTCGTAACGACGCTCTTTGGATAATGTTTTCATTGGTTGTAGATTCCTATCTCAAGTTAATCACTATTAAGGTTTGAGTCATCATTCTCTGACTCAGAAGCAGTTGAGGAGATTGAGGGAGAACCGGTAAGTCTTTCCAATAGCTGACGACGATGTTCCACATTAGCCTGATTAATATTATGCCTCACCATTTGGGGCATAAATTCCATAACCTCAGAACCTAGATATTCTCGGACTTTGAGAATACGTAAGACTAGCTCTTTATCTTCCGCCATTAAACTTTGAATAAAGTCTTCCCCTTTTTGGATATTCTGGGAGGCTGTATATTGCCTCAGCCAAATACCCTTTTTGGGGTTGGTTTCGGATAATTGGTCAATAATCAGACGCACCGCTTGATAAGTTAGGTAATTTTGTATTACTTCGGCAGTCTCATTCGCTATTTTTTTAGGATACATAGATACTTACCCGTCCCTCCTCGGACACAGTTGTTAGTTTTTAGTTTTTGATATTCTCTAAAAGCTAACAACTATTCCCGATTTAGAGTGTATCCATTGCCTCAAACTCGAATTTAATTTCTTTCCAAAGTTCACAAGCAGCGGCCAACTCAGGACTCCACTTACAAGCTTCGCGGATAACTTGGTTACCAGCTTCACCAGATAAGGAACGACCTTCGTTACGAGCTTGGATACAAGCTTCAAGAGCTACACGGTTAGCGGTTGCACCAGGAGCGTTACCCCAGGGGTGTCCTAAAGTACCACCACCAAATTGTAAACAGGAGTCGTCGCCGAAGATTTCAACTAGGGCGGGCATATGCCATACGTGGATACCACCGGAAGCAACAGGCATGGTTCCAGGCATAGAAGCGTAGTCTTGGGTGAAGAAAATACCGCGAGAACGATCTTCTTCAACGTAGTCTTCGCGCATGAGGTCAACAAACCCCATGGTGATGCCTCTTTCCCCTTCTAATTTACCTACAACGGTTCCAGAGTGGAGGTGGTCACCACCAGATAAACGTAAACACTTAGCTAAAACGCGGAAGTGGATACCATGATTTTTCTGACGGTCAATTACCGCGTGCATAGCACGGTGAATGTGCAATAAGATGCCGTTGTCACGACAGAACTTAGCTAGGGTGGTGTTAGCTGTGAAACCACCGGTTAAGAAGTCGTGCATAACGATGGGAGTACCAATTTCTTTGGCGAACTCGGCACGTTTCATCATCTCTTCGCAGGTAGCTGCGGTAACGTTGAGATAGTGACCTTTAACTTCGTTGGTTTCAGCTTGGGATTTTTCGATAGCTTCTTGTACGAATAAGAAGCGATCGCGCCAACGCATGAAGGGTTGAGAGTTTATGTTTTCGTCGTCTTTGGTGAAGTCTAAACCACCTCGTAAACATTCGTAAACGGCACGTCCGTAGTTTTTAGCGGATAGACCTAATTTGGGCTTAATGGTACAACCTAAGAGGGGACGACCATATTTGTTTAATTTATCCCGTTCAACGGTGATCCCGTGAGGAGGTCCTTGGAAGGTTTTGATTAAAGCAACGGGGAAGCGGATATCTTCTAAACGTAAGGCACGTAAAGCTTTGAACCCGAAAACGTTACCTACTAAAGAGGTGAGAACGTTGGTTACAGATCCTTCTTCAAATAAGTCTAAAGGATAAGCAATGAAACAGAAATACTGGTTATCTTCGTTAGGAACAGGCTCGATGTCATAACAACGACCTTTGTAACGATCTAAGTCGGTTAGGTTATCGGTCCAAACGGTTGTCCAGGTTCCGGTAGAAGATTCTGCTGCTACTGCTGCACCAGCTTCTTCTGGAGGAACACCTGGTTGGGGAGTCATGCGGAAGCACGCCAGTAAATCGGTATCTTTTGGTGTGTAGTCGGGGGTGTAATAGGTTAAGCGGTAGTCTTGAACACCGGCATTAAACCCTGCTTTTGTGGCCTGTGCCATTTTTTTATTCCTCCATGAGTGGGCATCGTTAATTTCTCATTTATCAGTTTGTAAGTCGGTTTGCCCTGACCTACGAGTAATAGAGAAAATTTTAGAAAGTTATTCGGTCGCTCAAAGTCGCTTGTAGCAAACCGTTTATTCACTTATCTGCTTTTCGAGTCCTTATCATATCACGATAGCTAGACCCTTTTAACATTCTTTTTTCTCTTTCTT
>JBFRWO010000147.1:0-4498 GCA_051439625.1 Crocosphaera sp.
CATTCGTGACAACTTAAGAAAATTAAGCAGATGTCAAGAGAAGTTATAAAATGAAAGTGGGCGGATGGGAAAGAAAAAACTGGCTTTGTCCTAAAATAAAAGGCGATCAACCATAATTAGCCTTCAATGAGTCGAAAAACTAACCGTGACCATGCCAAAAGACAACAACGCCCCATGCAAGAAGATGAGGCGCGCTCGCGTTGCGAGATCCCTTCGGGATCGCTGCACAAATATCAGCTTTATTAACTCCAGCACTGGCAAAACAGAAAAAATATTGTCGTCAGTTGGGTCTGCGAGACAGAATATTAACACTTCCCTTGATGGTGGCTGCCGTATTAACGATGTTGTGGAGAGATGTGGCTGGAGTCAGAGAATTAACAAGAATGCTGGCTAGAGAGGGGTTTTTATGGTGCGATCGTTTACAAGTCAGTCAACAAGCTTTATCAAAAAGATTTCTAACTTTTCCGGCAGATTTATTTGAAAACGTTTTATCAGAAATACTACCCTCATTAGAGGAAAAATGGCATCAAAGGAATCATCGCCCACTTCCAGAAAGTGTACAATTTACTTTAACAAGATTTGAAAAAATTTGGATAGCAGATGGCTCAACTCTTGAAGCTTTGTTTAAAAAACTGAAAAGTCTTGAAGATGTGCCAAAAGGTCAATTAGCTGGAAAAATTGGGGCAGTTGTTGATTTAATGACTAGACTGCCCGTAGAAATTTGGTTTAAAGAAAATCCGAAAACAAATGATACCAAGTTTGAAGAAGATTTATTAAAAATAGTAGAAGCTTCGACTTTATTATTATTAGATAGAGGCTTTTATCATTTTTCTTTTTGGCAGAGATTAATTGATAGAAAAATTCATTTTATAACTCGTCTAAAAAAACGTGCAGCCATCAAAGTGGAGGAAGTTTTTACAGAGAGTTATTCCCTTCGTGACCGCAGGATTAGACTAGGTTCTGGAACTAAAAGAACGCCTTACATAACTCTACGTTTGATTGAAGTTAAGTCAGGAAAAGTTTGGCATTCTTATCTTACCTCAGTTTTAGAGCCTGAGATTTTACCTCCTTACGTTGTAGCTGATTTATATGGGAAAAGATGGCGAATTGAGGAAGCATTTAATACAGTTAAACGTCTTTTAGGTTTGAGTTATTTGTGGGTTGGTTCTATCAATGGAGTCAAACTACAGATATGGGGAACTTGGCTATTTTATGCCATTTTAATTGACTTGGGAGATGCTGTAGCTGATGAACTTTCTTTACCATTTGACCGTATTTCCTTAGAAATGATTTATCGTGGTTTATATCATTTTGGAGTAGCTAATCAAAAAGGAGAGGCTAAAGACCCCGTGTCGTATTTTTCTGCTCCTGAGAATAAAGATTTAGGGATTGTTAAACAGCTACGAAAAAATAAGACCAAACTAATTGTAGCACCGTTTCCAGAAAAACAGCGAAATACTCCAGAGTTTTTCTTTTCAGCTAAATCCGTAACTTATGCCTAAATATCTTAACAACTTAAATACTTAGTATTACTATCAATTATAAGACTAAAAAAAGAGAGTTTTAATATTCTTGTTAGCGTCAAGCCTACGCTAACCTTTTCCTTCCGTTTCTGGCTAACTTTTGGAATAAAACTGGTAAGGGGAAACTAGCTTGACATCTGACTTTCAGCCTTAAGTTGTCACGAATGGTGTGACGGGTAGTGTGACGGGTAAAAGGGGCATCAGTTATGGGCGTGACGACTATGACGACTTTTTGGAAACTTCTCACAAAAATCAATTCAAGTTGGTGGGACTTTGAGAAAAAGTCAACTTTATTGCAAGCCAAAAATAGAAATAGAGAAAGATGAAAATAAGCCATCACACTCGTCACACTCAACACTGATGAGGGTTTTGGGAGATAGCCAACCCGTCACAACCCATCACAGGATCATTAATAGGGACGAATTAATTAAGCCGATAGACTATGAGATGTCCCAGTTAGGGCCGAAAACTGCGATCGCACTTGAAAACCTAGTGTCCAATTATGGGGGAAGTTCCGGTAAACGGCTAACTGATGATCAACACAACTCAACCTAAAAGGGAGATTATTTTTGTATTAATCGTCTAAAATTGCTCCTAGAAATATCATTTTTACTGCTCACTTAGGTGATATATTTTCCCGATTGATAAGTTTTGATTATTAATCGGGTTTTCACACGGAAAGGGAGTAAATAGATCAAGGTCATGATAATAAATAATTGTTTGTTCAATTATTGGGGGTGTGATGGCTAGTGTGACGGGTAGTGTGACGGGTGAAAGGGGCATCAGTGATGGGTGTGACGGGTGTGACGACTTTTTGGAAACTGCTGTGAAAAACCAATCTTAGTCAGTGAGACTTTTAGAGAAACTACCAACATCAACCAAGTCCAACAGCAAAAATAGAATAAATTGGGTTTAACCCATCACACCCGTCACGCCCATCACCCGTAAGGGTTACAGAGGATAAGCTACCCATCACAACCCATCACAACCCATCACAAGGTCATTAACCCAATGCTGCGCTCGTTATTCTGCTTAAAAATTATTGTTTCCTTGGTTGACACAGACAATATCCCTGTTGTAAGCTTGGGTTATAAGTAGACAACAAGGGTGTTGTATGGAGAATTGGTTAGAAGAATGGGGGAAAGGAAAGCCACCGGCAGGGTGGGTCAGAGAGATCATTGATGAAACTCTGTCTCGGTTAGAAGGGATGACTAAAGAGGATGAGACTGCGATCGCCTCACTCAATAAGGAAATAACAGAGAAGTTTTTAAAGAAAGTTTTACCAACAAGCGTCAAGAATTATTACACTTCTTTACACAAAGCAGTTAGAATCCACTTCAAAGACAAATTAACGGCAAAAAACAGCATAAAACACCCAACCAAGGGAATAAGAGAACATTTTGCTTGTACCTTGATAGATACCCCTAATGATATTAAGGCCCTAAATCTAGGATTACAACGAGAAGCGTTAGACTTCAAACAGCATAATGTAGTTACTTTAGAAGAACCAGAGTTAATTGTTAATCGGGGAAGAGAATTATTAGAAAGTGCGATTGCGCAATACGAAAAAGAAGGATATGCTAGTTATGCCGATATAGGAGCAGCCTTAGCCTTATTAGTGGGTCTTAGACCAGGGGAAATCCTGAGAGATGCCGTCTTAGAACCTTCATCCCCTTATACTGTCATTTTAAGCCAAGGACAAGCTAAAACCAGGGGCAAAAAGAGGGCTTATGAAATGCCCACTCTCATTGAAGCGGACACCGTAATCAAAGGGTATAATATCCTGAGAAAAACCTTTAAAGCAGATCAATTAAACGATTTACAACTAGAATCGTATAAAAATAACCTCAGATCACAAGTAGAGGTGAATTTTAGGGAGATTGTCCCCACTTTATCGAGAATTAATGGAGAAACAAACGTTAATCCTCAGAGGTTACGGGCGGTATATGATGCGATCTCCGTATTCTACTACTGTCCCCCTCAAGTTAAAGATTTCGTGTTCATCAAAGCCATTAATGGCCACGAACCGACACCAGGGAAAGCCGATGCGGCCATGCACTATCTAGATTACCAAATCGGAGACGGTGCGATCGTCTCAGCAGGGGGCCAAAGACAAGGAATTAAGTTGGGACAACCAGGAGTTAAAATCATTGATGGGATTGCTGATAAATTAGAAAAAACAGACCCGCAGTCGCCACTCACCAGTCAAACCTCACCAGTTAAAGACGAGCATAATTGGGAGACTATTACGAATTCTCCAGCATTAATGAGGTTTCTCAAAAAAGAAGATCAACCAACGAACCCTGAAGCTGCACCATTAGACATAACCCCTGAAGTATTAGGATTATCTCCAGAATGGGTGACGCGGTTAGAAACTGTAATGAAAAAAACTGGTCAAACCGATTTTAAGGCTATGGTGTGTGAGTTGGTAAAGCAAGAGATTAAGTTTAGAGAAGGAATACGGAACCGGCATCAAGAAAAGGATTGTCAGTCGATGCCCTTATCGAAGATAAAAAGGGTTCGTCACCCCGACGCAGCAGCCGAAAAACTACGGCGGGCTTTCTTGGCCATTAAGTACCATAATTCTAATGTGGCAGTTGAGCGAGCGCAACGTTGGTACATAAACCCCACAAGTATCCATAAATTAGTAGGAGGAAGGTTTTCTACTATAACCCCTTGGTGTGAAGCCCATTTTGATGAAATAAATTCCCATAACCAGACTTACGAATTAAGCGAAGGGGATAATCGGAAGTCGGTGGATATTAGTGAAATGGTTCAAGTGCCAGAAATGCCGGAGTAGTAATAAGTTTTGTTCTTTCTAATTTTGTTTTGTCTCCGTCCAATTTCTGTTATTTTCAGGAATTTCTTCCTATAAAATATTCATGACTTATTGCTGATAACCTAAAGTAAATAAGACAATACTTTCTAATTGATTTATCAGAGTTAGACTTAATTTTCCTAATTTCCGACGTAAA
>JBFRWO010000148.1:0-2792 GCA_051439625.1 Crocosphaera sp.
GCGCCATAAACTCTTAGATTTAATCGGCGATTTGAGTTTATTAGGAACTGTTCCTCAAGCTCATTTTTTAGCCTATAAAGCTAGTCATAAACTTCATGTTCAACTAGCTAAGGCTTTATCAAGGGAAGACTGATAATCAATAATTAGTTGAACGCAAAAAAGCGATATGTAAACACGATTGAACTAACCAAGATAAGAACCCAGATGACAAAAATTAATCTATTCAACCAAAGATTAGAAATTTTCTTTTGAAGAACAAAGGGAAAGAAATTAAGATTATTCCATTTACTAACCAACTTTTCCTTTTCGGGATAATTGGCAATACAATAGCTAGTGATGGAAGGATTAAAGTAACAGGCAATATTAATCCCTCTTTTAACTATGCGTAGCTGATATTGAGATCCAGGAAAAGCATTTATCTCTTGGAACATTTCCAAATTTAAAGGCATAGAAACCGAAGCTAACTGAACAATAATAGCAATGGTAATGAATGCTTTGACTAGGTTTTTTTTAAGGTTAGATAAAGAAGGAATTTCTTTAATTAATACTGCGATTAAAGGTAACAACAATAAGTGAAGAGATGTTACATGATATCTAGCCGCCCAGGCACTATCTCCATGCCAAAATATGAAGCGACTATAAACCACTAAATGTAGGGAAAAATTTAATCCTATTGTGATTAAATACCACTGTACATAAGGATTAAAACGCCGCCAATAGGCTATCCCTGCCACCAAACAGGGTAAGAGAAGAGGATCATAAAGAAAAATGCTTTTTGCTGGAGAAATAAATGGTCCCAATATCCCCACATGGGGAGAGTTAACCAAAGGATAGTTTGGGTCTAGTTGTGGTAGTCCTTCCCACATGGGATCGTTAGCTAGTTGGAGTTTTTCAACCCTTTTTCCACTGGCAAAAAAATTACCATAGCGAATAATATCAAAAATACGACCTAAAAACGTAAATGGAATTAATCCCACAAACCAGATACTAATATCTTTTACGATTGTTTTAATATTTTTAGCTTTATATTTATACAATAAACATCCTAATAAAAAACAGCCAACGGTAAAAACATGAAGAATGCAGGTTATCCTAATTAAAATGGTTCCTCCTAACGCTAAACCACTCCAAAAAAGTAATGGATATTTCTGAGTTTTAATAAATCCTAATACTCCTGCATATCCCACAATCAGTAAAGCCAGAATTTGGTTATTTTGTTGGTGGACTTGTGAATAATGAAGGACGGTGGTGGCCAATAATAATAGCAAGCTGGAAATAGCAGCTACTTTATCGGGAAAATCGAATAAGTTAAGTAACCAATATCCAGAAACAACAACAGCAATATTAATGGGAATAAAAATCAAAAAACTAACCATTAATTGTCTCCAGTCTTCTTCCTCTAAAATCGGAAAAACTTGAGATAATTGTGTTCCTATCCAATCACCAGGAAGCATCAATAAAGACTGTCCTTGTTCGTAGGCAATATAACGTTTTTCGTTAACCCCTATAATCCCAAACCGAATATCCCCTCTGATTTTTCTATTCATATTCGGAGTAATTTGCACTTCTTCTTTACCTGTCCACCAAGCATTAGCCATTTGTAGCCTTAGTTCGGTATCGAGAACCCCTAAATTACCTGCATTTGTTAATAAAAGCCATAAAAAAGCAATTAATGTAATCTGTTTTATATATTTCATATCAGTAAATGATTGAATTTTACCTCGCTAGTTTTCATTAATTTAAACCCCGTCGTTAACGAGAGGGTTTAAAAGAATAGGATAAATAAGTCATCCGTTTAAGTTCTCTTCGGCCACGGGCAACAGAATCTAAAATTAGTCCACAAGTAAAACTCAAAAAAGCTAATAACATAATTGAAGCAGCTAAAATGACTGTGGGAAATCGCGGAACTAATCCTGTATTAAAATAAGTTATTAACACTGGCAGACTTAAAATAAGGGCAATAAGACCTAAGAAAACAGATATAAGGCCAAAGAAAAGGAAAGGGCGAACTTCTTTGAAAAGTAAGATGGCTGTTCCTAAAACCCGCCAACCATCGGTAAAAGTTTTCAGCTTACTTTCAGATCCTGGAGGACGGGAACCGTATAAGGTATACTCCTCCATGAAAGGTAGCTTTAGCTCCAAAGTATGCACCGTTAGTTCGGTTTCGATTTCAAACCCACTGGAAAGTGCCGGAAAAGATTTGACAAAGCGACGGGAAAAAACTCGATATCCTGAGAGCATATCTTTGAGTTGTGCGCCAAATAACAACTTAACCACTCCTGTCAAAAAGAGATTGCCGCTGCGATGACCCAAACGGTAAGCCTCTTTATCCTCTGCTGCTGAACGACGGGCCCCAACCACCATATCAAGATTATGGGTTAATAATTTGTTAATTAGTTGAGGGATGGCCTCGGCCTCATAGGTATTATCTCCATCGACTAAAACGTAGATATCAGCATCAACATCAGCAAACATTCGTCGCACCACATTACCTTTACCTGCTTGCGGTTCATAGCGAACAATGGCACCGACTGCTTCAGCTTGGGAAACTGTATCATCAGTGGAACGATTATCATAGACATAAATCTCTGCTTCTGGTAGTGTAGCCCGAAATCCTTTAACCACCTGGGCAATGGTTAAGCCTTCATTGCGACAGGGTACTAATACCGCTAAACGATAATCAGTTCGAGTCATGGTTGAAGATAAAGATTGATTATTGAACATTATTCATAAAAATACTTTTACCATATTATATGGTCATTGAGACTTTTCTTCTTTTTTAATGTTCCGTT
>JBFRWO010000149.1:0-4836 GCA_051439625.1 Crocosphaera sp.
ATAAAGTCTTCTAAATAGTCCCTAGTGGTAATTTTAATAATATTTACCTGATAAATTTTTTCTCTGGTTAACAATGCTCGTTTTTCTTCTCTAGTAAAAATAATTAATTCCCAATTTGGATATACCAGTAAATAGAGATAACCAGTATTCGACAAATTTCTCTCACCAGCTACGAAGGTTGAGCTTTCTAATTGACCTATACAATCATCAATAGCAGATCGAGATTCAATAGGCAAGTTTTTTCGAGTAGATTCTGCTTGTTTGCTTAGTTTAACGGTAATACGCATTGGTGTGTCTCTGGGTACTAAAACTTCAGAGACTCATAACCATGATCAATTCACCTACAAAGTATTAAAGTAAGGTTATTGATGGGGTTGAATCAGGAGAAAGCTCCTCAAGGCTAACTTTTGTACTGATATGAAAATAACTTCACTTGCTATGATAGATAGCAATATTGTGTGAGGAGTTTACTATGAAAGTATTACTCGATGTCAGTAAGACCCTGTTCTTAATCAATGGTGCCATTGCCATTCCCTGTTTTCTTATGATTACAGTTGTACATAGGCTGTACTCAAGCAACATAGGGACAACAGATAATATTCCTTCCAAATTCCATCGAGCTATTGAAGATGACACCCCTAACTACAAAGATCGTTTACAACAACTCGAAGTTCAGAAACACGAATTACAAGCACAGTTAGAGGCTTCTCAAAGGACTAATAACTATACTCAAGTGGTGACTAACTCTCCATCGGTGAATAATACTTCGACTAAAGTAACCCCTGTTTCTTCACCTCGAACAACAGTAGTCCGATCACAGCCCTCCATCAAAATACCTACTTTACCTAAGTTGGCAGATGTTTCTTCAACTAAACCTCAATCAAAATCGTCTCAACGATCAGTGAGAATAAACCCAGTCTCTACCTCTCAAAAAATTTCGGTTCCTGTTGCTCAAAAGAAAAAACAACCATCACCAGTCTCGGGAGTTAGTGTTGCCCCCCAAACCCCAGCCACAGATCTTATCCTGACTAACCATCAGTCCCCTGCTCAAGAATTAGCTAAAACTGCTCCTAAAGGTTTTATCAGTCCCAAAGATTTGGCTCAAATACCGTCTACCAAGACACAAACCGCAATGATTGCGCCCCAAGCTAAAACCTCCATGAAAAAGCACATTACCTTAGCTAACGATTTATCCGTAGGATTAATTGTTGCCGATAATCGCAATGAATTGAAGTACGGCACTAGGAACTACAAAAAAGTTCAAACCGCTATCCTTTCCTTGCGTAAGGGTAGTAGTGAGACTTTAGAAGAGGCAGCTCAACGGTCTGGTATTGATCTCAAGACCTTAAAGTGGCTGGCTCACTATGGGCAAAATCGTCCTGGTAGTTTTAATCCTCCCCAAATTAGCATGGTTCAACCCGATTAACCCTTTGTTGTTCATTCCAGATTGTCGTTTAGTTAATTACCTCCATAAGCCCCCATGAAAATCTTAGTTGTCGAAGATGATGAGAACATTGTCATACCCATTGAAGAGGACCTTGAAGAACAAAACTATATCGTAGAAGTAGCCACTGATGGCGAAGAGGCCAAGGAACTTGTTGATGTTTTTGATTACGATGTCATCGTCTTAGATGTCATGTTGCCCAAACTAGATGGAATTTCTTTATGTCAACAACTACGATCCAATGGCTGTCAAACACCGATTTTGATGTTAACGGCTAGAGATACCCTTCAAGATAGAGTAAAAGGACTTGATGCAGGTGCCGATGACTATTTAATCAAGCCCTTTGATCTAAAAGAACTCGCAGCCAGAATCCGTGCTTTACTCCGTCGAGAAAAAATCCCCTTACCACCTATTTTAACTTGGGGAGAATTGTCTGTTGATACCAATATTTGTCACGTTACTTATCAACAAAAAGTGTTAAACCTAAGTCCCAAAGAATATCGTTTATTAGAGTTTTTTCTACGCAATCCTCGTCGTATGTTTAGCCGCTCGCAACTGTTGGAGCGTCTCTGGTCAATGGAGCAAATTCCTGAAGAGAGTACGGTTAAAGCCCATATCAGTAGTTTGCGCCAAAAGCTTAAAAATTCTGGACTAGAATCGAATGTGATTGAGACAGTTTATGGCTTAGGATATCGTCTCAGAGAGTCACCCTAGATGATGATAAATAAATTTGGAATTGTGAGTAGGAATGACTGATGTTTCAAAATCTACGCTTCCGTCTTCTATTATTTTATTTGCTGGTAATGGAGGGGATATTACTTCTTTTTGGAGGTAGTATCTATTTTTCTTTTTCTCGTCATCAATCTGAGGCAGTTGATAGCAAGTTAATGGCCTTGGCTGAAGTTGTTACACCAACCTTTAGTCAAATTTCTTATCAAGATTATTCGTCTTTGAACCAGTTAGATGATGGAGAGCTTTTTGAACCCGAAACTCAATCTATAGAATGGTTTGATCATGAAAAAAATCTCTTGTGGCATCAAGGTTCCTTAGAAATTCCTTCTCAACCTGAACCTGGTTTATTTAACCTTCCTGTTCAAAAGGATAATATTAAAGTTCGGAGTGTTACCTTGTCGGTTACGGTTAATACTTCTGAGAACTTAGAACCTTATTCAGAAGGCTATGTCCGTATTAGTCAATCTTTAGAAGATTTAGAAACGTCGACAAATCAATTACTCCTGATTTTATCATTGAGTGCTATCGGTTCTTTTGGCTTAGCTGCTGTGGGTGGTTATTTTTTAACAAATACCGCCGTTAAACCCATTGAAGAAGCATATATAAAGCAGCAACAGTTCACGGCTAACGCATCCCATGAACTTCGAGGTCCATTAACAGCCATTAAAGCTTCTATTGATATTATGCGTCGTCATCCAGAACGTTTTGAAGCGAAGGATAACAGAAAAGTCGGAGCCATCGCCAAAGCAACAGACCAGATGACTAGATTAGTTGAGGATTTATTATTTTTAGCTCGTACGGAAAAAGAAAACACAAAATCTAATGCTGAACATCAATCCATTGTACTTAATGATTTATTACAAGAATTAGTTGACTTACTAGAACCCTTAGCAGTAGAAAAAAATATTGAATTAGATTATCAAGCTTTTCCTCAAGTTTCTGTCATGGGTGATGAGCAGTGTTTAACTCGTTTATTCTCTAATTTGCTATACAATGCCCTTAATTATACCCCTGAAAAAGGAGTGGTTTTAGTTTTTCTTGAACAAGACAATCGTTATGTTAAAGTCTTTGTCCATGATACAGGCGTTGGGATTGCGCCAGAAGATGTACCCCGCATTTTTGAGCGGTTTTGGCGTGCCGATCAAGCTCGCCATAGTGGCGGTGGAACTGGTTTGGGGTTATCTATTGCTCAGGCGATCGCCCATTCCCATCAGGGAATAATTACTGTTAAAAGTAAATTAGGGCATGGTAGTTGTTTTCAAGTTTCTTTACCTATCCTGCATTATTCATGAGAGAATTGAGAACAAACCTGAAAGCCTTATGCAATCAGGAATATGGAGATTTGAACCCAATAAAAGTCTGTAGTTTTTATCTATAGTTTGTATCTATTTCACTATATTCGTATTAAATGTTTACCATACACCTTTGAGGATTTAACCACGGACAAATCATCAGGAGTATAACGTAAAAACTGTTCTTTACACCGAGAACGTTGAATTTTCCCACTGGATGTTTTCGGAATGGTGGCAGGTCTGATTAAGACAATATCATGAACCTGTAAACCATGAGCCTGACTCACTGCTTTACGAATAGCCTCCTGAACCTCCTTAATGTTTATCTTACGGAGGTAAGTGCGCTCTACTTCTTGGACAATAACAAGTCGCTCTTTTGCTTCAGCTTCCACAGTAAAAGCTGCACCATAACCAGGTCTTAAAGCTGGATGACATTGTTCAACAGTCATTTCAATATCTTGGGGATAATGGTTGCGTCCTCTAATAATCAAGACATCTTTCAGTCTTCCCGTCACAAATAATTCTCCTTCCTTGAGAAACCCTAAATCTCCAGTGCGTAGGAATGGACCATCTCCATTGGCTAATCTAGCGTGAAAGGTTTTAGCCGTTTCTGCTTCTCGTTGCCAATAACCTTGAGCAACAGTTTTACCAGCGACCCAAATTTCTCCTATTTCATCCTTGCTACAGGGGGTTAAGGTATTGGGATTAACAATCAGAATTTCACTATCAATTTCTGTGTAACCGCATCCCACTAAAACTTGTTGATTTTCGTCTTCTGAGTGAGCTTCAATCACTCTATTTTCTCGTAAGGCATCAGTTTGGACTTTACAGAAGTTAATCTTTTCTCTAGTACGAACCGTTGTCACTTTTAAGGTAGCTTCAGCTAACCCATATGCAGGACAAAAAGCAGTGGGCTGAAAGCCACAAGAGGCAAAGGCTTCGGAGAAAAGCTGGAGAACATCGGCTCTGACCGGTTCAGCCCCATTAGAAGCCACTTCCCAACTACTGAGGTCAAGGGTTTCTTTTTGTTCAGGTGTAATTCTCCGAGCGCAGAGTTCGTAAGCAAAATTGGGTGCAGCACTATGGGTTCCTTTGTAACGGCTAATGGCTTGAAGCCAACGAACAGGACTCTGTAAAAAGGTTGCAGGAGACATCATGTAACAAGGGATGCCTTTATAGAGTGGTTGCAAGACCCCATAAATCAAGCCCATATCATGAAAGGTAGGAAGCCAAGTGACAATCACGCTATCAGAATTATGTTTAAATCCTCGATCAATATCGGCAGAATTAACTAATAAATTTTCGTGAGTAACCATTACCCCTTTGGGATTTCCAGTTGAACCTGATGTATATTGCAGAAAAGCTAAA
>JBFRWO010000150.1:0-12125 GCA_051439625.1 Crocosphaera sp.
ACTTGTTCCTGAGCTTGGAGTAAACTCAAGTATGTTTCAATGGTATCGGTAATAGTATCAATTAGGGTTGATTTTAAGGCAAAAATATTGACCCCTTCTTCAAGTCTGGCAACCTCAATGGGAACTCTATTGATTTCTGTTCCAAATCCCCTTAATAAGGGTTGGTCAAAAGTTACTCGAAAATCTAAATTGTTTATTCCTATCCCTTCGTCTAGACTCTCAGAGGTTATTTCCAGGGTGCCACCGATAGGGGTTTTGACCTCTAAATTTCCAGAGAGACTCAATTCTTGTGTATCTCGCTCTAATCTTTGGTTAAATCCCAAAAATAGCTCGGGGGTGAAATTAGGAACAAATACATCTTCAGCTACGGCCAATTCCTGTCTATCAATTATTCTCTGAAGGTAGCTATTTTTAATGGTTCTGTTATTTTGCAGGGCTAGGTTAACAGCATCCGCAAGTGTTAAATTTACTTTCTGCTGGGTTGGTTGCTCTATGGTTTCAATTTCCTGCTCAGTTGGCTGGGAATCAATCTGCATTATAAGATTACTTTGAACTGGTTGAATAAAAATCAAAGAAAAAGTACAAAACATTCCTGAAGTTGCCGAAAGGAGAACTATAATTATCCTAAATAGATTGTATGGAAATACCATAGTAGTAAAATTTTAGCAAAATGAGCTTTTATGATATATGTTAATTGATATCCAAATCCAATAGGCGAATGGTGACCAATCAAGACAAATCTGTAGTTATCCGTCTGGAGAATATAGAAAAAGTCTATGGAAGTGACAATACAAAAGTCCATGCTCTTTCTAAGATTAACCTAATAGTAGAAAAGGGCGAATATTGCTCAATTATGGGTCCTTCGGGATCAGGAAAATCCACAACTATGAACCTGATTGGTTGTCTTGATAAACCAACTTCAGGACGCTATTATCTGGATAATGTCGATGTCTCTGCTTTACCAGAGGTAGAGTTAGCCAAGATTCGCAATCTCAAAATTGGCTTTGTTTTTCAGCAATTTCACTTGTTGGCTCACATGTCGGCACTGGAAAATGTAATGTTACCAATGATTTTTGCCGGGGTACCTAAAAAGCAAAGACGCGATCGCGCCGCAGAAGCCTTAAAGCGAGTTGGTTTGGCTAATCGAATGCAGAACAAACCAAATCAATTATCTGGAGGGCAACAGCAACGAGTGGCCATCGCCCGTGCCATTGTTAACCAACCGGTTCTTTTGTTAGCCGACGAACCCACTGGCGCACTCGACTCTCGTACCACGAACGAGGTTATGGAACTTTTTGACGAACTCAATAGTAATGGCATAACTGTGGTGATGGTAACCCATGAGATAGAAGTGGCACGTCTAACCCAGCGCATCGTTTGGTTCCAAGATGGGGAAGTGCTGCATTCCCATCTCACTCCAGAGGCCATGGTTGACATAGCTGTTGCTGCTTCTTGAAGTCTAGACAAATAAAATCTAAGATCGCAGTGCTTTAACCGGATCTAGCTTAGTAGCTTGAAAGGCAGGAAAGAAAACACTGCCCAATCCGACTGTTAAGGATGATCCTAAAGCCAAAGCCGCACTATCCAGTTGAAATTCATAGGGCAACTCAAACTGATGGGCTATGATAATTGTTGCTCCATGCACAGTCGTGATAGCCACCGTTCCCCCAATTAAACTGAGCATGATTGCTTCCAGGATAAAGATCAGCGCAATTTCTGTCTGGGTTGCTCCTATAGCTCGCAACAGTCCAATTTCTTGGGTGCGCTCGGCCACTGAAGCAAGGGTAATATTGGCAACACCAACACCACCAACCAACAGAGTGATTATCCCTAAGAGTAGCAGACCTCGGGAAACAAATGTCATTGTTTCCCTTTGTTCTAAGATATCCTTCATATTGTTGGCAGCCCAAAACCTGCCGCCAGGATAGCGTTGCAATAATAGCTCCTTGGCCTGCTTTTCCATATCATTGATCTCTTCGATGTTATTGGGACGTAACCGCAGTACCTTAATCTCGGAACTACCTGTCAAAACTTTGGATAGGGACAGCGAGATCAACATCTCACCCCTTGGTCGGTCATCTGCCGATCTAAGCTTGGTTTCTACCACACCAATAACGATATAGGGCTTGTCTGCGGCATAAATACGCTGACCGATAGGGTTTTCTCCCTGAAAAAGTTGCTCTGCCAAAAATTCATCAATGACGACTAACGGCCGATAGTTAGTAAAATCATCAGCATGGAAGAACCGTCCTTGTACTACTGACTCCCCCGACGTTAATAGGTAATCTTGAGAAACCCCAAAAAGAGAAAACTGTGTCTGCCTATCTTGGAAGATAACTTGACCACGATATAACCAATTATGGGTACTAATGGCTTTTAAGCCTTTCATCCTCTGTTGTAAAAATTCCATATCATCTAGGTTAAGTTTTCTCCCATCATTGATCTCAAATGTGGCAATCAATTGAGGAGCTTGTCGCTCGGCCAGTTGCTGTTCCATGACAGACCTAGAAATACTACTTATGTTTAGAGTCGCACTGACTGAAGCTACTCCCATAAACACACCTAGCATTGTCAGAACAGAACGCAAGGGGTTACTTCGTAAAGAGTTATAAGTTAGAGCTAGTAAGTCAAGGGATGAGATACTCATTTGATGAAAATTTTTTGATAATTAACTAAGGTTTTGAAATTTTAACGATTAAAACAACTAATAAACTCTCGAAATACCCAGCCAAATGCCCCACTTTGGCCTTGAGAAGATCGCCCCACTAAAGCCCAAGGACGGCCTTGAGAGTCATAATTAATTTTAATAATATAAACTTCCACACCATTTTTTAATGTACCAACAATTCTACCATTGGGGGTTTCCCGAACATTAAGAGGGGTTCCAGTGGGATCGGTGACTTTACAAACTTGTTCAGCTTTGGCAACCTTAAATAAGGGCTGCCAGAGAAATAATAGGAAGCAAAATAATAGCATTTTAGATGATTTCAACATGATTCTAACTAGCTTTTACGATTAAGTTTTTAGTTTGAAAAAAAATTTTTTTTCCCACTGTTAATTTTAGATTAGGGGAAGTCTGAGAAACAAGAATTTGATTATTCTTCAGCAATTAAAAATAAAGAATTAATAATTACCTCTTCTTTCAAGAAGGAGATTGGCTAAAAGGAAATTTTTTTGATTTATCTCCTTGAAAGGGGAGGCTTTAAAGATTAATTATTCGGTAAAGGACTAGCAGGAGTCATAAATATTAATTATCAATTCGCCAGTTCATAAATATAATTTGTGTTATCATCGTATTCTAGATAGTTCTGAAAAGTTAAGTTAACAGAATTTTTCATCTTTTTTCCTCCAAAATGGAGATACCTTTGATTATAACATAATCAATCAAAAAAACATTTAAAATACTCAAGGTAAGAAAATGTCAAAACCCAAAAAAGTAGTGGTTGTGGGTGCTGGTTGGGCTGGTTTAGGGGCAACCTATCACCTAGCAAAACAAGGTTATGAGGTCACTTTATTAGAAGCATCTCCTTATCCTGGTGGTTTAGTTGCTGGCTGGAAAACCGAGGATGGCAAATCTATAGAAGCAGGAATTCATGGGTTTTGGTATCCTTATCAAAACATCTTTCAATTAGTCAAAGAACTAGAGTTAAATCCCTTTACAAATTGGACTCGTTCCTCCCAATATTCACCAGCAGGGTTAGAGGTAGAATCTCCTATTTTTCAAGATGAACCGCTTTTACCTACTCCATTAGGAACTTTTCTTTATACTAAGTTTAAACGGCTACCTTTAAGCGATCGCTTATCGGCTTTACCCTTACTTTATAGCTTGATTGATTTTGATAATTCCCCTGAAGCTTGGAAACGCTATGATAAAGTAACAGCTAGGGAGTTATTTAAGCAATTTGGGGTTTCTTCTCGCCTTTATAAAGATGCTTTTGAACCGATGTTATTAGTGGGTTTATTCGCTCCTGGAGAACAATGTAGTGCAGCAGCAACTCTAGGAATGCTTTATTATTTTATATTAGCTCATCAACCTGATTTTGATGTAGTTTGGTGTCGAGGAACTGTAGGAGAAATGATCTTTAAACCTTGGGTAGATAAGATAGAAAGTTTGGGCGGTAAAATTTTAACCAATAAGCGAGTAACTGATATTATTGTTAATAATCAAGGGATAGCTAAAGGGGTTAGCTGTGATAAAGAAAATTTTGCTGCCGATGCTGTTATTTTAGGGGTTAGTATTAGTGGTATTAAAAAGATAGTTACTCAAAGTAAAGTCTTAAATCAATACCCAGAATTTTCTAATCTATCTAATTTAGGGGCAATTGATGTTTTAGCAACCCGTTTATGGTTTGATAAAAAAGTTAATATTCCCCTCCCTTCTAACGCTTGTTTTGGCTTTGATAAAACCACAGGATGGACATTCTTTGATCTCAATAATCTTCATGACGAATATAAAGATTTACCAGTAACTGTTATTGAGGCAGATTTTTACCACGCTAATCAACTATTAACCATGAATGATGAACAAATTATTAAAAAAGTTCATCAAGATTTAACTACTTGTGTTCCAGGCTTTGCTAATGCTAATATAATGGATAGTCGTGTGATTAAAGTCCGTCAAGGAGTCACCCATTTTGCCCCTGGTAGCTATCAATATTTACTCTCGGCAAAATCTCCGATCTCTAATTTATATTTGAGTGGAGATTGGGTGATTACTAATCATGGTTCTTGGTCACAGGAAAAAGCCTACGTCACTGGATTAGAAGCTGCTAATTTAGTTATAGAAAAATTAGGAGGAAATCCTGCTAAGATTATTCCTGTAGAACCCGACGAACCCCATATCAAGTTAGGGAGAGTAATTAACCAAAATTTGCGTGAATTTGTTAATAATTTAATTCCCCAGTTTTGGTTACCCTAAATCAAGAAAATCAGAGGTTAATTATGTTTGGAAGACAACCCAAAGAAGATATATCTCCAGAAAATATGGAGATTCCTGATATTATGTTTCCTTCAGAATCTGAATTAGAAGAAACTGCTGAAGATGATACAGAATTAAGCAAAATCACCAATAGAAAGCAATTATCAATTACTACAGAAAATCCTGAAATTGTTACTATTGTTGAAAAAATTAGTGGGATTGTTTCTCCTTATTTTATCGTAGTTGTAGGACTGATTTTATCTGATGATAACTTCCTGTTAGGAATTCTCTTAATTGCTATTGGGATACTCTCTTTGTTGAGGATTTCCTTAACCGATATTGTCGAATTTTTCTTAGACATTAAAGAGGGATTAACCTCAGATGAATAAGAAATATTTTGGAAATTATAATTCCAAGATAAAAAGGAATCTTATTCTATCCAATTACTCAGAAAAAATTGCCCCTCTTTCCATGAGGTTTGTTTTCATTTCTGTCGTCATTCCTTCATTATTGCCGAATTTAGCACCTTTAACTAAAGCACCACTTAAATTGGTTTGACTTAAGTTAACATCCTGTAAATTTGCCCCTCTTAAATCAGCACCAATTAAATTGGCTAAGGCCAGACTGCTACGATAAAAATCCGCTTGCTGTAAGTTGGCATTACCTAAATAAGCCCCACTCAAATCAGCCCCACTAAACCTACTATAGCTTAACATTGCCTCACTTAAATCGGCATCGGTCAAGTTTGCACCCCGAAAATTACTGTGAGTTAAATTAGCCCCACTTAACTCAATCCCACTTAATTCATTGGCTAAAAAACTGCCTCCTGCTAAATCAATTTGAGGGTTTAACTGTGTAATTTGCAGTAATTCTAATAAATCATTATGTTTAATCTCGTAAAGCTTATCAATTAACTGATGTAACTCAGTCAAGTGTTGTGGTTCAATATTAGTGATTGGACTATCTATTTTTTTAACTTCTTCTGATAAATTAGAGGTTAATTTTATCAGAGAAATTTCAGGAGATAATCTTTCTTTCCACAAAAATTGAGCCAGTTTTCGTTCTAAAATACTGTGTTTATTGGGATGGATATCGTGTCGCCATAACCCTGTTACATCGCTGATGGAAACATCTGCTAAATTAATTGTATAAGAGACAGTAACAACAGCAGATTCATCGGCAAGTTGAATGGTTGCTAAGGGAGATGAATGGTCAATTTTGACGGTAGATTGTCCCGTTTGGGCTATTAAATGCCAGACAAAAGTGTGATCATAAGATTCTATTAACTTAAAGGGAAGATCACTATTTAAGTGCGATTTGATAATCTTTCCTTGTTGTACCTCGAGGTTAAGTTTACCTCCTTTGATACCAAACTTTATTTGACCATCTAGTAATGATTTTTCCTGTTCATTGAAACGGCAATTTAAGTCTAGGGCAAACTCTCCCCGAGATGTGACTGATGGTTTTGGTAAGACTTGCAAGAAAACGCATCTCCCATAAGGATTATATGCAGTTTGGAGGTGGAGGGATGGAGAGGACTCTGACATAGTAAAATAATAATCAATTCCTACTTAGAATCATAGCACTAAATAGTAGTAAAACTATTATAAATAATCAATTGTTAACTATTATTTATAGTCTTTTCCAATAAACTTGATTATTATCTTCTTGCCAGTTCCATCTTAATAAACTAGCAGGTTGTCCGGGAGAAATTCCTGCTAAACCTATGGCTTTTCTTGGAGATTCTGTCCCTAAAGCAATGGCATTTCCTAGAGGACATAATTGCCATTTAACTAAATTTCTCACCCCAACCAATAAGGGTAATGTTGTTCCTGCTAATGTCCCATTAGCTAGTCTAGCAGTGCCTTTCTTGACTTGAATTTGTCGATCATCCCAAGGATAAACCCCATCTCCTAAACCGATGGGTGCTAAGGCATCACTTACTAAGAAAACACCGTGTTCATAAAGACTACTTCTTAATAATAATTCAATCATTGTTGGACAAACATGGTTTCCATCAGCAATTAAGCCACAATAAACATTATTGTTAATCATTGCTTCCCCTAATAATCCAGGTTTCCGATGATGTAAAGGAGGCATAGCATTGAAGGCATGAGTTACCATTGATGCACCCATATCAAAGGCTTTTTTTGCTTGTTTGGCATTGGCTTGGGAATGACCTAAACTAGCAATAATTCCTTGTGAAGATAAATAAGGAATCACCTCATCAGTTAGGTCTAATTCCGGAGCTAGGGTAATAATTTTAACTATGGATTCATGTCCTTCTAATAACCATTCTATTGCTTCTACGGAAGGAGTTAAAAGATATTGAGCAGGATGCGCTCCTTTTTTTTCATGGTTTAAAAAAGGCCCTTCTAAATGAACACCTAAAACTCTAGCAGTTTCCAGATTTTCTTCTTCTTGTAGCTTTATAAAACGCTCAAGAATTGAGAGTGATCGCTGTACATTTTCCACAGAAGTTGTTACTAAAGTAGGCAAAAAACCATCAATACCTTCCTGCCATAAAAATTCACAAATTTGGTGCAATTTGGGTAGGTGTTGTTCTTGGATGTCTGTGAATGCTAATCCTAAACCTCCATTAATTTGTAAATCAACCCCTCCTAAGGAAATCCAGTCTCCTTGAACATCGTATATTTTATCCCCTTGTGGAGTTGAATTAATTGCTCCCATTGAGCGGATATCTTCAATCAATCCTTGCTCGTCGATCAAAATTTTTTGTGGCTCTTGATATCCGTGAATTTTAGCGTTAATAATGGTAATATCTTTTAGCATTTTGCCTTCAAAATAATGGTTAGCTTCCTTGACATTTGACCAAAATCATTAAATAACATTTTTTGTAATGGAAATATATTGAGTCTAAATAGGTAAAGGTTATATTCCCAATATTAAGTAATTCCTATTAAGATGATAGCATGAAATGGAAGTTTATTGTACTATTAAATTCTGATGAGTTCTTCGTCTCCCCCAATCGGTATTATTATGGGCAGTGATTCGGACTTGCCCACAATGGAAAAAGCGATCGCTGTTTGCCAAAGGTTTGAAGTGGGTTGGGAAGTGGCCATTGTGTCGGCACATAGAACGCCGCAACGTATGGTTAACTACGCTCAAACCGCCCATGAACGAGGATTAAAAGTGATTATTGCGGGGGCTGGAGGTGCGGCACATCTTCCAGGAATGGTGGCTTCTTTGACCCCATTACCTGTCATCGGGGTTCCTGTTGCCACTCGTCACCTACAGGGGGTAGATTCTCTCTATTCCATTGTACAGATGCCGAGAGGTATTCCCGTTGCTACGGTAGCTATTGGTAACGCCCAAAATGCAGGACTATTGGCAATTCAAATGTTAGCTGCTCACGATACTATTTTATTGAAAAAAGTACAAAAATATCGACAAGAATTAGAACAAATGGTGTTAGATAAACAAGAAAATCTAGAAAAATTAGGTTATGAAGCTTATTTAAAACAGATGTCAACTTGATAGCAGTACGGATTATGATTAGGAGGTACTAATAAGTAGAGAAAAATATAGTTAAACCTCTTCATATCTTAATCAATCTTGCTAAACTGATAGTATAACACTAGACTAGAAGTATCAAGATTGTTTATCCTAGAGTTGGTGTTTATTTTAGGTTCAAAAGAATGGATAAGGAAACAATCCAAGAACAGGTCAAATTGATTGAAGGTAAACGAGGATTTTTAGTGGAACTTTTGGAAAAACCAGATTTAGGAATCTTACGAGTCGATGTTAAACAAGCTCTTGAAGAACTCGACGAACTGATTGAGGAATTTGAAGAGACTTTTCCTGATAATTCTTAATCAGAGAAATTAGCATTTTTCTTTTATATTTTTCTTGTTCCTAAAAGCAACATTTTTTATCTTACTTATGTTGCTTTTAGGTTTTTTCTTTCAGCATAAATTAAACATGATAGATATCAATGTCCTTATCATTATAACAGTTTTTTCTACTTGTTTAGCTACTATTATTCAAGTTGTTAAAGAGATTATTCCTAAAAATGATGCCTGGATAACCATTAGTGTATTAATTATTTTAGTTACGGGTTTATTATTGGCTATTAATTTGAGTTTAAGTGCTTGGATGGGGGGAATTTTACTAACTATTTTCTTGATAATTCCTCGGTGGCTTTTATATCGTGTTGATCGTTTATTTGAAGTAAAAAACTATCAAAAATCTCGTCAAATTTTATCTAGATTACTTTGTTTACATTTTACTAAATATTGTCGAAACTATTATCAATTATTATTAGGATTAGAATTAGCTGATAACGGAGATATAAATAAAGCGATTAATATTTTAAACAAAAATAATAATTGTCTTCCTATTTTTAATTATTACTATCGACTTTTTGCTTATGAAATTTTAGGAGATTGGCAAAAATGTTTACAGTGGTTTCAACATGAAATTGACACAAAAATATTATTTTCAGACCCTCTTTTATTGACTTATTACCTAAGAGCATTAGGAGAAACAGGAAAAATAAATCAACTATTTGAAAATATTTCAAGAGTGCAATCTATTCTATTAAAACAAAAAAAGTATACTGATATTTCTCTTATTAAATTATATGGATTTGCTTTTTCTGGTCAAATATCAGCCCTTAAACAATTATTTGCCTCTGAATTGTCATTTTATCCAGAATACTTACAACAATTTTGGTTAGTGACAGCTAAAACAGTTATGAATAAAAATAAGGATTATTATCAAATTTTACTAAAAAAATATTCGACGAATCATAACATTTTAAGAGCATCAATTGAATGGAGAATCAAAAAACCATCAATTCCTTTATTAGAAAAGATAAAAAATCGTGCTTATAAAAATCTTTATCAGATTCAGATTAAGAATAAAAAAACAAATATAAATACTAATATTTTGAGGAGCAAAAATAAAAAAATAACTCTATTTTTAATCATTCTCAATTCCTTGGTATTTGTTACACAAATTAGGTTGGGTGGTAGTGAAAACCTGGAAATATTATATGAATTAGGTGCTTTAGTTCCTATTGTTGTTTGGGAAGGTGAATTTTGGCGATTAATCACAGCTAATTTTCTTCATTATGGTTGGGGACATTTTTTAATGAATATGTTAGCACTTTATTTTCTGGGAAATTTAGTAGAAGCTATTAGCAATAAATATCACTATATTATTATTTATTTTCTCAGTGGAATCGGTTCAATGTTTGCCTTTTCCTTACTCGCTAATTATACTAATAAACTAGATTATATTTTAGTTGGTGCTTCAGCATCAGTTATGGGTTTAATAGGCAGTTTAACAGCAATTTTTTTTAGGAGATGGTTACATGAAAAGTCCTCTCTTAACAGTAAAAGACTATCCACGATGCTAATAATTATTACTGTACAATTAATCTCTGATTACCTCATTCCTCAAGTCAGTATGTTAAGTCATTTATTTGGTTTATTAATAGGTTTTATCATCGAGAGTTTGATAGGAGTTTTTAGCTGTTTTTCTAGACACAGAAGAACCCGCAAAACTAATTGATGAAATTAGGCATATTGTTTAAGATTCCTCATCTTTATCAAGGCGTTTGTAGGGAGTGGTCATGGTGATTGTTTTTCCTATTGGTCAGTTTGTCAACAAAGTAGGGAGAAGAGATTGAGCGATCGCTTTATCTAACTTCTCACGGAAATAAGATAGGTTATTTATCGGTAATTTACCCGACTCTAAAGTTTGTTTTTAGCTTTATCTACCCATATTTGGTTATTGATGGTCTATTTCCTCAATATACCGAAATCAACAATTCTCTTATGTCATCTTCATAAAAGTCCCCCTTTTTAAGGGGGATATAGGGGGATCTAACCTTTAATTCGCTTTGTTAACAATAAACCGCCACTAATTGCCACTAACCCGATTAAGCTAGTAGGTTCAGGAGTAGTAGCAACACCTCCTTCAAATGCAACTTCACTCAAAGAAGCCCCACTAAAGCCACCATTTGCGGTTATATTAAAATGTATAAATTGAGTCACAGAATCAGTAAAATCGAATACTTGTGGATTTGCTGGATCTCCGTCAAAGAGGGGGTTGAAATTGCCTAATAAGGTTATGCCACCATTGCCAAAATCTCCATCATCATCAGCATAGACTTCAAAGGCAGTAACAGATGAAATACTAAAAGTACTATTCCATAAAGCAAGTCTAGTGGTGTTAAGGCTCTGACCCAGATCAAAAGTAATTGTACCTGTTTGAGAAGTCCCAACCCATCTTTCATTTGCTCCACCACTATCAGTCGGATTTAGACCAATATAGGTATCAAAATCATCTACACCACTGGTATAGGTTTGGCTAAGACCACTTTGATCAATTATATTACCAATATCAAAGCTAGCACTAAAGTTTCCCATTGAAGTAGAAATAGCAGTAGGTTGCACAATCGTACCTGCTTGAGCAATCGTACCAACGCTAAGGGTAGCGACAGTCACGACGGTAGATAAGAAAAATTTCTTAACCATTAAGACTCTTTTAATGTATAATGTAATTAAGTAAACATGAGTAATTATACCCCCCCCGCTTTTTTTGTCAAGGATATGAATGTAATGAATTATTTATAGGGTTTTCTGTGAGATTTTCAATCGTTCAAAAACAACAGAAAATTCTGATGCTTCTGCTACCGTAATCTCAGGTTTATTTAGGTTAATATTATTAATTTGGTTAGAACTTTGAGCAACAATTATTAATGGCTCAGTAGCCTTAGCTGAGTTGCCAAAGATTCCCTCAGTCTTCTCTCCATGTTGCGTAAAATTTCCATAATTTTCTATTGGAGTTAAAAAATAATGGCTAATAATCAACAATGTAGTGATAATAATCGTAGCTAACATTCGCCAAATTTTTCTCATTATTCGTTTTGCTCAATAAATTTTGCCCATCATTATTCTATAACTGATAACTGATAACTCTACATACTACTCCAATTGTCTTGCTCATATTCGATAAAGTTTTGTACTTTGTGTAGATATTCTCTAAGATTAACATCTACCCATTCTCGGTCATCGCCGTTAGCGACAATATGGACAAAAGCTTCTCCATCATCCGGTAAAATTAAGACCCAATTATCATTTTGACGATTAATAATTTTCACCCCGTCAATTAATTCCAGTTGTTCATGATGATGAATTTCTACCAAATAACGCATCAAAGCCCCTTTAACCTTCCA
>JBFRWO010000151.1:0-3949 GCA_051439625.1 Crocosphaera sp.
TGGTAGCAGTTAAGAGGGTGGGGATCATTAAAGTACCGAACCAACCTACATAGATGCGGTTGTTGGTGCTTGTTACCCACTGACAAAACTGTTCCCATACGGAAACGCTCTCGCGTTGTTGTAAGGTAGTAGTCATTTTGGTATAATTCCTATTCGTTTTTCAAGGTACGAAGGTTGGCTTTTTTGCCCGGAGGCGTTTGCCTTTTGTATGTATGAATCTATATTAACGATTCTATTACGGTTTGTAAAGGGGTGTAACGAAAGATTTACTTATTATAGGTATAAGTGCGGTTTATGTTTAACCCATTTCTATTAAGATGATCGCTACACTATAAAATAATTTCTTACTCACACTCGATTTTTTGCATCATGAGATGGTCTATTTTTTATAAAAATTGGCGATATATTTTAAAATCTCGCTTTTTAAAACTCTTTTTAGCCACATTTTTCAGTAGCATATTACTCAGTCACCCTCTTTTTGCTTTTTCTCCTCCTAAAACAGAAATTCGTGGGGTGTGGTTAACCACTAATGACACCGATACTTTACTGGATCAACCCAAACTAGAAGAAGCGATCGCCGAATTATCTCGTCTCAATTTCAATACAGTGTATCCGGTGGTTTGGAATTCTGGTTATGCACTGTATCCTAGCGCGATCGCAGAAAGAAAAGGAATACAACCTTTTGTCCATCGGGGGTTTCAAGGACAAGATCCGTTGACAGATTTAATCGACAAAGCACACGCTAAAGGCTTATTAGTGTTACCCTGGTTTGAGTTTGGGTTTATGGCCCCACCCAGTTCAGAATTAGCCAAAAAATACGTTCAGTGGTTGACTCAGAAACGAGATGGGAGCAAAACCACCATCAGTGCAGCGGGACAAGTAGTATGGTTAAATCCATTTCGTCCCGAAGTCCAAGAATTTATTACTTCTTTAGTATTAGAAGTAATGGACTTATACGATGTAGATGGGATTCAATTTGATGATCATTTAAGTTTACCCAGTGAGTTAGGTTACGATCCATATACGGTTAATTTGTATAAGCAAGAAACTAAAAAAAACCCTCCTGCTAACCCAGAAGATCCAGCTTGGTTAAAATGGCGCGCTGATAAATTAACGTCCTATGTTTCTCGACTAAATAAAGCCATAAAAGCGAAGAAAAGTAATGCTATTTTTTCTGTTTCACCTAATCCTTATGATACGGCTTATCAGGGTCATTTACAAGATTGGTTTAACTGGGTCAAAAAGGACTTGGTTGATGAGATAATTGTGCAAGTTTATCGACCAGATTTAGAAACTTTTATTCGACAGGTAGAAAAACCAGAAATCAAAGAAACTAGACGAAAAATTCCGACAGGTATTGGTATTTTAACTGGGTTAAGAAATCGACAAATTGAAATGGAGTTTATAGAGGAAAAAGTTCTAGCTGCCAAACAACATGGATTAGGAGTTTCTTTCTTCTTTTATGATAGTTTATGGAACTATGCACCAGAATCCAAAATAAAGAGACAAGAGCAATTTTTGGCTTTATTTCCCTATCCGGCAGAACGAAAATTAGAAACTATTAAACGTCCTACTTTACCCAAACCACAAATAATAGAGATACCAGAAATACCAGAAAATACAACTAGGGTTGATGATTTTAAACCCTATCCAACTCAGGAATATAATAACTTTGATCCCTATAATGAAGTACCAGAGATCATGGAAAATGATCTTCCTGCTCAACAACAAGAAATCATTATTCCCGTAGAAAACAATATCCCTAACCAACGACCAGAAAACAATTCTCCAATAGAAACAAATATACCTAAAACATCACCACAAATTATTGTTCCTGTAGAAACAGCTACCCCCAATAAAACTATAGAAACCATGCCAGAAATTAACAATAATCCTCCTTCTCAATCATCAGAAGAAGTTCCCTTTGATGAAGATTTTACCCCCTATCAACCACCAGAAAATATGCCCCTTGTAGAAGAGATGAAACCTTATGAATTTAAAAAAAATTGACATCTCAGGATCTCGATAATAAATTAAGTTATTATAATATGATACTCTTTATATAACCAGCCACCATTCCAATCTGTAATATTTTTGATGTATTTTAGATGATTAAAATTCATACAATTCTCCCAATATTTTAATTGAGTCACTCAGAGATTAAATAAGTTTCTGTGTTATAATTCTAACTGTTAATTTTCCAGTAGTATAGTTACTTTAAAATAACTTAATGCTATCCCAATTAATATAAATAATAATCATATTTTGTTTATAAACATTCTTTTGGAATTAATAATTATGTCAAAAATGAAGAAAATAAAAACAAATCAACATCCCATGCAACGGCTTTTTCAATATGGAAAAGCTTACCGTCCTCTTATTTGGCAAGCTGTTGCCTGTTCTATTATAAATAAAATCTTTGATTTAGCTCCTCCTGTATTAATTGGTGCTGCTGTTGATGTAGTAGTTAAACAACAAGATTCTTTGATAGCTAAATTAGGGTTTAAAGATGTTTTTTCTCAATTACTTATTCTAACATTTCTATCTGCTTTAGTTTGGGGATTAGAATCATTATTTCAATATACTTATGAACAATTATGGCGTAACTTAGCCCAAAATATTCAACATAGTTTAAGACTAGAAGCTTATGGTCATTTACAACAATTAGAATTAGCCTATTTTGAAGAAAGAAATACAGGACTACTTTTATCTATCTTAAATGATGATATTAATCAATTAGAGCGTTTTTTAGATGTAGGTGCTAACGAAATATTACAGGTTGCAACCACAGTTATTATTATTGGTATTGCCTTTTTTATAGTTACTCCAGGAACTGCATGGATGGCAATGTTACCCATTCCTTTTATTTTGTGGGGTTCCATTACCTTTCAAAAATTATTAGCCCCTCGTTATGCCGATGTTAGGGAAAAAGTAGGCTTATTAAATAGTCGTTTATCCACTAATTTAAGCGGAATTAAAACTATTAAAAGTTTTACCACAGAAGCTTATGAATTAGAAAGATTACGGGAAGATAGTCAAGCTTATAGAAAGAGTAATCAAAAAGCGATCGCCTTTAGTTCTGCGTTTGTTCCTCTGATTCGGATGGTTATTTTAGCAGGATTTACTGCTATTTTATTATACGGTGGCATGGAAGTTGTTGATGGGAAATTAGCAGTAGGAACTTATAGTGTTTTAGTGTTTATGACTCAACGTTTATTATGGCCATTAACCAGATTAGGACAAACATTAGACCTCTATCAACGTTCAATGGCTTCTACTAATCGAGTTATGAAATTATTAGATACACCTCTCACTATTCATTCTGGAACTATTGCTTTACCCATAGGAAAAGTTCAAGGAAAAATTAATCTTGAAAATGTTACTTTTGCCTATCAAGAAGGTTATCCTATCATCAAAAATTTATCCTTAAATATTCCAGCAGGTCATCGCATAGGTGTTGTGGGTTCTACCGGTTCAGGAAAAAGTACCTTAGTGAAATTATTACTCAGATTATACGACATTAATCACGGTAAAATTACTTTAGATGATAACAATATTCAGGATATATATTTAGGAGATTTACGTAAAGCAATCGGATTAGTTAGTCAAGATGTATTTCTCTTTCATGGAACCGTTAAAGAAAACATTGCTTATGGAAATAATAATACCAGCTATCAAGAAATAATAGAAGCAGCTAAGATAGCAGAAGCTCATGAATTTATAGAACAATTACCCCAAGGATACGATACTATTGTAGGAGAAAGGGGACAGAAATTATCTGGAGGACAAAGACAAAGAATTGCCATTGCTAGAGCAATTTTAAAAGATCCACCTATCTTAATTTTAGACGAAGCAACCTCAGCAGTAGACAACGAAACTGAAGCTGCGATCGCTCGTTCCTTAGAAAAAATTACCGCCCAAAGAACCACTATTGCGATCGCTCATCGTT